>NZ_JARWPM010000446.1 GCF_029869215.1 Nocardia carnea | reverse complement strand
CCCCCCCCTCTCTCCCGCCGCCCCCCCCCCCCGCCCTCACCCCGCCCCCCCCCCCCCGCCCGGCGCGCGGGCGGGGGCCCGGGCCCGCCCCCCCCCCCCCCCCCCCCCCGGGCCTGACCGGCCGTTGTAGCGGTGGGTTGGTCAGGATGTACGGGCGGGGCTGGGATGGGTTTCATACATTCGAATCCCGACCGTGACTGCTGCGGCGGCGCTGATGACGGCGGTTACCCAGACGGCGGCGTGAAGTCCCATGAGATCTGCGGCGATCCCGCCGAGGACCGCGCCCACGGCGTAGCCGAGGTCGCGCCACACCCGGTAGACGCCGACGGCCCGGCCTCGCCAGGCGGGGTGGGCGACGTCGCCGATGACGGCGAGCAGGGTCGGGTACACCATCGCGGTGCCGAGCCCGAGCAGCACGGTCCCGGCCGCCCAGCCGCCGAATCCGTTGGAGTAGGCGATGAGCGCGAGTGCAACGGCTTGTAGTGCCATTCCGCTGGTGATGAGGTGTTTTCGTCCGATGCGGTCCGAGAGTGCGCCGGTGACCAGCTGGCCGGCGCCCCACACGCCCGGATACAGGGCGAACAGGAGCCCGATCTGGGCGACGGTGAGGTCGGCGGTGGCGAACAGTAGGGGGAACAGGCCCCAGGACAGACCGAAGTTGAGGTTGTTGACCAGCCCGGCGTGGCTGGCCGAGGACAGCGCGGGTTCTTTCAAGCTGGTCTGCACAGCGATCTCGCGGTCGGTGAGATCGGCGCGCAGATGGTCGTGGAGTCCGTCGCCACGCGATCTATGGCCCGCGGCTTCGAGGCGGGCATGGTCACGGGTCTCACGGACGAAGAACCCGGAGAGCAGCAGGGCCAAGGCGACGTAGGCGAGGCCGAGCAGGAACGGGGCAGGACGTAGTCCGTAGTGTTCGGCGAAGTAGCCGGCGAGCAGGGAGCTGACGGCGACGGCGCCGTAGCCGGCGGCCTCGTTCAACCCCATGGCCAGGCCGCGGCGAGCCGGGCCGACGAGGTCGATTTTCATGACCACGGTGGTCGACCAGGTCAAGCCCTGATTGATACCGAGCAGGACGTTGGCGGCGATAACCCAGCCCCAGCTGGGTGCGGCGATCAGCATCAGCGGCACCGGGAGGGCAAACAGCCAGCCGATCAGCAGGACCGGCTTGCGGCCGTAGCGATCGGAGAAGGTGCCGGCGAAGTAGTTCGCGATCGCCTTCGTGATACCGAAGGCGGCGACATAGGTGAAGATATAGGTGTAGCCGGTGAGCCCGAAGTCGGATTCGGCGAGCAGCGGCAGCACGGTTTGCTGCTGGCCGACCATCCCCCCGACCAGCGCGTTGACCGCGACGAGCAAGGTGAACTGGGCAGCGTTGCGCCGCAATCCCAGCACCGGTGCCCGGGAGGTGGTGGCAAGTTTCATGATTCGGTGACCAGCTCGTTTCCGGTAGCGCGGGCATAGTCGCCGGGTCCACCTTCGAGGACTCGGATGTCGGTGCGTCCGGCCGCGGCGAGAATGCCAGCCGCGGTCATGGCGCGTTCGCCGTGTCCACACATCACCAGCACCGGCCCGGCCGGTAGCTGCGGCAGGACGTCGGCGAGGGCGGCGAGCTCGATATTGCGGGCGGCGGGCACGTGTCCGGTGGCGAATTCGTTGCGTTGACGGATGTCGAGAACGATTTCGGGTGGGTCGGTAGCGATGCGGTCGGCGGCGGTCAGACGCACCGCGTCGGTTTCGGTGGCCCCGGTCCAGGCATTCATTCCGCCGGCGAGTTCGCCGGCGAGGGTGTCGAAGCCGACTTTGGCTGCCTCCCAGGCGATATCGTCGGCGCTCTGCCCGGGGTCGCGGATGATGACGACCGGCCGGTTGGGGTCGGCCAGCCAGCCGAGCCAGGTGGCGAATACGGGTCGCAGCGTGATCGACAGCGCCCCGGGGATGTGGCCGGCGGCGAAGTCGGCGGCTTCCCGCACATCGACGACCTGCGCGCCGTCGGCGACCAACTCCTCGACCTGGGTTCCGGTCAGCAGGGCGAGGTCGAGGGTTCCACCGAGGACGGCGGGGCCTTTGTGGTTGATCTCGCCGAGCCGGAGGAAGTAATCAGGGAAGGTGCCCAGAGAGGCGAGCAGGGCGTCGACGAACGCGTCTTCCCCGTCGACCTGGAGCAACGGGTTGGTCGCGCGTTCGTGGCCGATCGTGCTGACCCGCTCGGCATTCAGCGACGACGAGCAGAACGATCCGGCGCCGTGAGTGGGCCAGACCGGGGTGCCATCGGGCAGGGTCATCAACCGCTGCAGCGAGTGGTACTGGGCGCGGGCCAACGGCACGGTCTGCTCCGGGGAGACCAGGTCGGTGCGCCCAGCGGTACCCACCATCAGCGAGCCGCCGGTGAACACGCCCAGCAGCTTCTTGCCTTCGTAGAGCAGGTATGACAGGTGCTCGGGGGAATGTCCGGGCGTGAACAGCGCTTCGAGAGTGAACGGTCCCAGCTCGATCCGGTCGGCGTCGCCGAGCGCGGTGACGTCGAAGCTGCGCGGGCCGACCTCGGGTGCCAGCACGGTCGCACCGTCGGTCTCGGCGAGTTCGCGGGCGCCGGAGATGAAGTCGGCGTGCAGGTGGGTCTCCACCGCGTAGGCGATACGCAGCCCCAGCCGTTGAGCTTCGGCACGGACTTGCCGCAGGTCACGTTCCGGGTCGAGTACCATCGCTCGCCCGTCGCCCAGGTCCAGCAGGTAGGTCGAGTTGCCCAGTCCTTCGTCGATCACGGGAACGAGGATGAGTTCGGTCGGCATGCGGGGTACTCCTTCATCCAGTCGACACCAGTTAATCCAATAAACAATGGAATAATGCCTGATAGTATTCCATAAAACCTTGGAGGAACAAGTGCGGCGAAGGTGGTAGCCCCCGGGCGAGGCTCCGGTACTATATTCCACAGAAGATTGGAGGATCAGATGGTCGAGGGGAAGCGAGCCACGAAGACAGCGCTCTACGACGCGTTCGCCGCCAGCGGTAAAGCTCTGGCCAGCGGAAAACGCCTGGAGCTGCTGGACCTGCTGGCCCAGGGGGAACGAACCGTGGAGGCCCTGGCCAAGGCCGCCGGCCTCAACCTGACCACGGCGTCGGCGCACTTGCAGACCCTCAAGCAGGCCGGTTTCGTTGCCACCCGCCGCGACGGGGTCCGCATCCATTACCGGCTCGCCGGCGCTGATGTCGCCGCGCTGCTGATGCTGCTGCGCAAGGTCGCCGAAACCCATCAAGCCGCGGTGGCCCCGGCCCGCGACGCCTACCTCGGCCCCGCCGTCGGCAGCGAGCTGACCCGCGAGGAGCTGATCACGCGCAGCGCCGCCGGTGAGGTGCTGGTGCTCGATGTACGCCCGGCCGAGGAGTACACCGCCGGTCACATCCCCGGCGCGATCAATATCCCTGTGGCGGAACTGGCCGAGCGGATCGCCGAGCTGCCGGTGGATACCGACATCGTGGTCTACTGCCGCGGCGAATACTGTGCGCTGGCCTACGACGCCGTGCGCCTGCTGAACGATCACGGCCGCCGCGGCATCCGCCTGCACGACGGCATGCTCGAATGGCGCCTGGCCGACCTCCCTGTCGATACCGCGGACCTCGATCTCGTCTGAAACCGCCCCGGGCCGACCCCTTCGCGGGTGGTTGCCGGGTGATCGATCCGGGCCCGGAGCCCGCGAGGAAATGAGCAGTATGAGCACCACCACCCTCTCCGGGCGGCTTCCGGATCCTGTTCGCGCGCAACGCCGTATCCTCGCGGTGCTCGTGGCCGCACAGATCCTGTCCGGGGCGGGACTCGCTGCTGGGATCACCGTCGGCGCTCTGTTGGCCCAGGACATGCTCGACTCCACCGGCCTGGCCGGGCTGCCCAGCGCTCTGTTCACCATCGGCTCGGCCGCCGCCGCGGCCGCGGTGGGCCGGATCTCCGACCGCGCCGGCCGCCGCACCGGACTTGCCCTGGGCTACGCCACCGGCGCCGTGGGAAGCCTCGGTGTCGTCGCCGCCGCGGTCGCCGACAATGTGCCACTGCTGTTCGTAGCGTTCCTGGTCTACGGCGCCGGCACCGCCACCAGCCTGCAAGCCCGCTACGCCGGCGCCGACCTCGCCCGGCCCGCGCATCGGGCCCGCGCGATCAGCACCGTCCTGGTCGCCACCACCGTCGGCGCCGTCGCCGGACCGAACCTCGTGACATTGATGTCGAATCTCGCCGACACCTGGGGAATCCCGCCGCTATCCGGCCCGTTCGTCCTTTCCGGTCTTGCTTACGCGTTGGCCGGGCTCGTGCTGTGGATCCTGCTGCGCCCCGACCCGCTACAGCTGGCCCAGGCGCGCTCCGCAGAAACCGAGGAAAGCACCGACACCATCACGACGACAGCGGCGTCCCGGACGTGGTCGGCACCGGTTGTGCTGGGCGCGACCGTGATGGTGCTGACGCAGCTGGTGATGGTCGCGATCATGACCATGACCCCGATCCATATGCAGCACCACGGCCATAGCGTCGGCGCCGCCGGATTCGTCATCGCCGTCCACGTCGCGGGCATGTACCTGCCGTCACTGCTGTCCGGGGCGCTGGTCGACCGATTCGGCGCCGGACTCGTCGGCGTCGCCGCGGCCGTCACCCTGGTTGCCGCTGGTGTCGCCGCCGCGCTGGCGCCACCGTCGTCGATGGTGGCGCTGGCCGTCGCGCTGGGTCTGCTGGGGCTGGGCTGGAACCTCGGTCTGATCGCCGGGACCACCATGCTCACCGACGCCGTCCCGCTGGCGACTCGCGCCCGCACCCAAGGCACTGTCGACCTGTGCATCGCCATAGCCGGCGCAGGTGGTGGACTCGGCTCCGGAATGATCGTCGCCGCCACCAGCTATCCAGGGCTCGCCCTCGCCGGCGCAGCGCTCTCCCTGGCCATCGTCCCCGCCTTGGCCATCACCGCCCGCCGCCACACCTTGACCCGATAACCCATCCCGTGGGGTCGGTGGTCAGCGGAGATGCTTGCGGCGCAACCGAATCCAGGCGCGCACCGCCCGCGGGGCGGCGGCTCCGATCAGCAGCGCAGCAACCGGGAGCGCCACATCCACCCACGGATCGCGGATCGGCCGATACACCGCCGTCCCGCCCCGCAACTCGATAAAGCCCAGCGGCCGCACCTCCGCGCCGCCGCCACCGCCGCCACCCGCGCCGACCTTCTCCGCCCCCGACTCACCACCCGTGCCCCCGCCGAACCCGAACCCGGTCCGCGCCACCGGCACAATCGTCACGCCCTCCGCGGAGATCGGCTCCCCGAAAGCCCGCCGCACCGACGCCTTCCCGCCCAGTTGCTCCGCCAGCCGCTCCAGCATCCGGGCCGCCATCTCCGCCTGCCCACCGATCGCGCCGACAGGCTCAGGGCTTCTCGATTCCTCGGTCATCGTCTTCCCTCTCCGTTCGCCACCGCGGTCCCCAGCATGTGCTCCCCGCCCGGGAACGGAAATCGCATCGGCGGGAACACGAAACGCTCGACCTCGGTGATCTCGAAACCAGCCGCGACCAACGCGGCCGGGTGATCGCGGCCGGTGTGACAGCCGCCGTTGAACACCGGCCACACCGTGGCATCCAGCACCCGCTGTACCCGCCGCATCCCCGGCGACTGCGACCGGCCGTGCTCGAAAAACCGCACCACACCTCCCGGAGCCAGCACGCGCCGGGTCTCGGCCAGCGCCGCAGCAGGGTCGGCCACCGAACACAAAGTCAGACACCACACCACCGCATCGACACTGCCGTCGGGAACGGGGAGCGCTTCCGCGGCACCGTCGACCACCTCCATCGCAACATCCAGCCCGTCCGCTGCGGCCTGGGCCTGTTCCCGCAACCGCGGTTCGGGCTCGACAGCGATCACTCGCTCGACTTCCGACGGGATGTAGGCGAAGTTCGCGCCGTAACCCGCGCCGACCTCGAGCACACGCCCGGACAACCCCGCCCACAGCCGCCGCCGATATTCGCCTGCTCCCGCACGCTCCAGCGCCGGGCCCGCCAGCCCGGCATACGCCCGCGCGAACACCGGGCGCCTTATGGCTCTTTGCGGCATCTTTCGTCACCTTCTCCGACCGGTCCGGCCCTCCTGCACCGCACGCGTTACGCTGAACGAGAATAGGAGGTCACCACATAGTGAGGTCACTACACGATATAGCGGACAGTGGCGATACCGCCAGAGCCGCCACCGACCGGGTCTTCGAACTCGCCGAAGTGCTCGGCGCGATGATGCAGCGCGGCATGACCGAACGCGGCCTCACCCCCGCCCGCGCCCGCCTGCTCTGGGCCCTGCACCACAGCGGTCCCGTCACCCAGCGCACCCTCGCCGACCTACTCCAGGTCACCCCCCGCACCGTCACCGGCCTCCTGGACGGACTCGGCACCGACGGCTACATCCAGCGCGCCCCCCACCCCACCGACCGCCGCGCACAACTGGTCACTCTCACCGACCGCGGCCGCGACTTCACCACCACCCTCCAGCAAGGACGCGACAGCATGGCACAAACACTCTTCGCCGACACCCCTGCCGGCGACCTTCGTAACTTCCTGACCACCCTGGAAACAGTCGTCGCGACCCTGCGCCGAGAGGATCCCGGATCCGAGACCTGAACTCAGGCGCTGCGTGGTGCGTACATGATTACCGCGACACCGAGCAGACAGATGACGGCACCGGTGACACCCCGGTCCCCGTGGCTACCAGATGATGGCGCGGACAGTACCGCTGGACGAGTTGACCCGGTAGGTCCCGTGATTCCGACACCAGGTCGACCTTGCCGACGGCCGGCCGACGAAGTCCGAGACGAGAACATCGTCGTCATCGGCGATTCCGCCGGTGGCGGACTTACGCTCGACTTCGCCCGGCAGCTCCGTGATCACGCACGACACTGCCCGCCGCGCTCGTGCTTTTCTCGGTTCATCGCATTCGGCGCAGCCACGCGATGTGGCGACCGTGGATATCAGCGGTCCCGTGCAGTTCGAATCCGCCGGCACCGGCGAGGGCGTCCGCGTGATCGATCGCCGCCTCGGCCCAGGGGAACCAATCACCGGTATGGTCCCGGGTCTCCAAGCGGATCGGCTGGGATCTGATTCCTGTTCCCGGCGCGGCGAATTCTACTATCGCCACGCCACCGGGCCGGAGCAGCCGCGCCACCCGGCGCAGCATCCGGTGCGGATCACCACCGATTCCGATATTGCCGTCGGCGAGCAGCGCGTAGTGCCAGCGGCCATCACCCGGAAGCGGTCCGAAGACGTCGCGGGGTACGGCGGGCGCGCCCCGGCGGCGGGCCACCGCGATGGCGGTGGGGGAAATATCCACGCCCAGAGCCATCACGCCGCGGCGACAGAGGGTGGCGACTAGCCGGCCGGGGCCGCAGCCCAGGTCAACTGTGGGACCGTCACAACAGCCGACCAGGACCGAATCGACGCGCTCATCGGCCGCGGTGACGTGGTCGCCGCCGAGCCAGCGGCGCGTGGGCAACGGAGTGCGGTCGCCCTCGGCGGTGCGTACCCAGCATTCCCCTCCGGTGAGGGCCGGATCGAATCGCCCGATCATCACGCCACCTGCCTGCCGCCGAGCACGGTATCGACACCGCTGCTCACCGTACGATCCGCTCGCCGCTCAGGGCGCGGACCTCCGCGGCGAACCGGCCGCGGCAGCCGGCGGCGACCCGCAGCGCGTCGGCGTAGCGATCGACATCGTCGAGCAGCGGTAGGGTTCCTACCCGATAGCCGCTGTCCTGCAGCGCCTTCCGGGTCAACGCGCCGGTGCGGTCGGTGGACATCGGTACGCCGGTGAGCAGCCGGGCGGCCCGGGGATCGGAAAGTCCCAGCGCCCACCAGCCGCCGTCACCGGCCGGGCCGAGCAGTGCCTCGGCACCTGCGGCGAGCGAGCGGGCGGCCTCGGTGAGCACGCCGGGACTCACCTGCGGGGTGTCCATTCCGATCTGCAGGACCGGGAGCCCGGCGCGGGCGGCGTCGGCGTGCGCGTTCGCCAATCGGACGCCGAAGCATCCTCCCCGTTGTGGCGTGATCTCGAAATCGGCCAGCGTGCCATGGATTTCCGCACTGTACTCCGCTGTGTCCAGATCACCGGTGAGCGCGACGACCCGGGAGGCGGCCGGGCAGTCGCGGACCGTATCGAGTGTGTCCAGCAGCGCCGCGGCCGCCAATCTCGCCGCTTGTGCGGGGGTCAACGGTGGACTCAGCCTCGTCTTGGCGAATCCGGCAACCGGCGCCTTGGCGACAACCAAGATGGTCACGGGCATAGAACCACCAGGTGGCTGCCCGGGTATATCGGTGCTCATCGCAGGACCGCCAGAAAATCACGGGTGGCGCGCAGCGATCCCCGGGCGGACCCGGAAATCTTCGATTCCCCGCCGGTCCGCGGACGGTAGCTGATATCGATCTCGTGCACCACCCACCCGGCCGCGGCCGCCCGGACCAGCAGTTCGAGGGGGTATCCGAAACGGTCGTGCAGACGTCCCAGCGATTCCAGCTCACCCCGCCGGGCGACCCGCATCGCACCGATATCGTGCACGGGTAGCCCGTAGCGCCGGCGCAGCCGGTGGGCAACGACCCGGTTGCCGAGCCGGGTGTGCCAGGGCCAGGCCCCTCGCGCCACCGGCCGGCGCCGGCCAACCGCGAGATCCGCGCCGGCGTGCACCACCGCCACCAGACCAGGCAGCTCACCGGGATCCATCGACCCGTCTCCGTCGAGGAACGCGACGAATTCGGTCTCCGCGGCCGCGATACCGGCTTGGACAGCGGCACCGTAACCGGGCCGCATTTCGGTGACCACCCGTGCGCCGTACTCGGCCGCGACGGCCGCGGTGGCATCGGTCGACCCGTTGTCGACCACAATCGCGCCGTAACCGGCCGGGATCGCGGCCAGTACGCCCGGCAACGCTTCGGCTTCGTTGCGGCACGGGATCACTACGGTGACGCCGGCCGGTGCGCTGTCCTCTGTCGCCATGGCTGCCACGCTAGGCCCGAATCGGCCGGAAACCTGTGACAAAACAATGACGTCGTGTCCGGCCACCAGGTAGATCCGGCGTCACCGCGGGCGGCCGGGCCTAGGGTGGCCCTGTGCCGGATCCGATCGAACCCCTCGCTACCCGCCGCCGGGTCCGTGGTGAGCTGCTCGGCGCGGGAACCGCCGCACTGCTGGTGCTCGCGGCCTTCACCGTTCCGCACATGGCGAGCGAATCCTGGCGGGAGCGCTTGTTCGCCGGCGCCGCACCGATTTTCGGCTGGTGGTCACCGCATATCGGCTGGGGCACCGTGCCGGCAATCGCGCTGGCCGCGGCCGTGGTCGCGCAGGGGCCCGCACTGGCCCGGCGACTGCGCTGGCGACCGCTGCTCGGCGCCGGGTACGCGGCCGCACTCGCCTGGGCCTTCGCGCTGGCCTTGGTGGACGGCTGGGAACGCGGCTTCGCCTCGCGACTGGCCGACGGACACGAGTACCTCACCGAGGTGCCCGGGGTCACCGATATCCCGCTCATGCTCGACACCTTCACCGGCCGCATCCTGGACGGGCGGCCCGATTCCTGGACCACCCACGTTTCGGGTCATCCGCCGGGAGCGCTGCTGTTCTTCGTCCTGCTCGACCGGCTGGGGTTGGGCGGCCCGACCTGGGCTGGGATCGTCTGCGTAGTGACCGGCTGCAGCGCCCCGATCGCGGTGGCGGTTGCGTTGCGGGCGCTGGGCAGCGAGGACCGTGCCCGCGCCGCGTTCCCGTTCCTGGTGCTCGCCCCCGCGGCGATCTGGATCGCCGTGTCCGCCGACGCGATGTTCGCGGGTGTGACCGCGTGGGCGGTGGCCTTGCTCGCCCTCGCCGCGGGGGCCGGGCGACCTGCGCTATCCGCAGCCGTTGGCGCGGGTCTGCTGTTTGGTTTCGGGATCTACCTGAACTACGGGCTGGTGCTGATGGGTTTCGTGGCGGTGGCGGTGCTGGTGGCGGCCCGCACCGCGCGGCCGCTGCTGCCCGCGGTAGTCGGTGCGCTACTCGTGGTGGCCGCGTTCACGATTGCCGGCTTCTGGTGGTTCGACGGGTATCACCTGGTGGTCGAACGGTATTACCAGGGCATCGCGACCGACCGTCCGTACGGGTACTGGTGGTGGGGCAATCCCGCGGCGACCGTATGCGCGGTGGGTCTGGCGACGGCGGCGGCACTCCCTCGCACGCTCGCCCGCCTCCGCGCCCGCGAACCGGCGGCGCTGCTGGTCGCCGGGGCGCTGTGCGCGATCGCCGCGGCCGATATCAGCGGCCTGAGCAAGGCCGAAACCGAGCGGATCTGGTTACCGTTCGATATGTGGCTGCTCGTGGCGACGGCCTATCTCCCGGTCGCGCGGGCCCGTCCTTGGCTGACCGTGCAGGCCGCGGGGGCGCTGTTGCTGGTCCATCTACTGTTCACGAATTGGTGAGGGCGATCCGATGTGCATACTCGTGGCCGACGACGACCCGGTGGTCCGGGAGGTGGTGCGCCGCTACCTGGAGCGCGACGGCCGCACGGTCGTGGAAACCGGTGACGGCCGCGCCGCGTACGCCGCGCTCGCCCGGACCGGCACCACCGACGAGGTGGAGCTCGCGGTCCTAGATGTGATGATGCCGGAACCCAACGGCATCGAACTGTGCCGGGCGGTGCGCGCCGGGCGCCGCCCGGATACGCCGATCATCCTGCTCACCGCGCTCGGCGACGAGGACGACCGCGTACTCGGCCTGGAGGCCGGCGCCGACGATTACGTCACCAAACCGTTCAGCCCGCGCGAACTCGCCCTGCGCGTCGCCTCGGTGCTGCGCCGCAGTTCCCGGCCCGCGCCGGTGCCGGACCAGCAGCTGCTCCGCGACGGTCCGATCACCGTCGACCCGTCCGCCCAGCTGGTGTTCGCCGGCGATACCGCGCTCACCCTCACCCCGCGCGAATTCGATCTGCTCGTCTTCCTGCTGCGTAATCCGGGCCGGGTGTTCAGCCGGGAGAGCCTGCTGGAACAGGTGTGGGGCTGGGATTTCGGGGATCTGTCGACGGTCACCGTGCATATCAAGCGTTTGCGCGCCAAACTGGGGTCCCGGCACCGGATCGACACCGTGTGGGGTCGCGGCTACGCCTGGGGCCGCGCGGAGATCGCCGGGGAGCGGTCGGATGCCTGAGAATCTGCTGGAGATCATCGGATACACGCTGGCGTGTTCGCTGCCGGTGGTTCTCGCCGGGGCGCTGGCCCTGCGCGTACTACGTGACCGCTCGCTCACCGCGAGTATGGCGGTGCTCGTGCTCATCCCGACACTGGCGACCCTGGCCGGTATCACCGGTGTGAGCGGTTTGATGTTCACCGCAGAGTTCCGCCGCACCTCTCTGGTACTACTGCTGGTTGCGGCCGTCACCGTGCCCGCCGCGATCCTGCTGGGCCGGGAGCAGGCCCGCAAAACCGTGTGGGAGAAGCAGATCCGCGAGCAGGAACGCGCGGCCGAGCAGTCCCGCCGGGAGCTGGTGGCCTGGGTGAGCCATGATTTGCGGACTCCGCTGGCCGGTATCCGGGCCATGACCGAGGCGCTCATCGACGGCGTCGTCGCCGATCCCGCCGATATCGCCCGCTATGCCGGGCAGATCGAGCGGGAAACCCGGCGGCTGTCGCGGATGGTCGACGACCTGTTCGAAATGTCGAAGATCTCCGCGGGCTCCCTGCGTCTCGATCTCGAACCGCTCGACCTGCGTGAACTCATCGACGAGGTCTACGCCGCCCACCACGCCACCGCCGACCGGGCGGGTATCGGTTTCACCGCCGAACAACCCGCGGCCCCGCTCCCCGTCGCGGCCGACGACCACGCTCTGGGCCGGGTGCTGGCCAATCTGGTGTCCAATGCCATCGCCCACACACCGCCCGGCGGGAAAGTCGTGATCACCGCCGGCCGCGACGACGGGCATATCTGGGCCCGGGTCGACGATTCGGGACCGGGGATCGCGGACACCGATCTCCCCCGGATCTTCGACGTCGCCTACCGCGGCACCGCCGCCCGCTCACCGGTAGCGGAGAACGGTGTGCCGACGGGCAGCGGAATGGGCCTCGCGATCGCGGCGGGCCTGGTCCGGGCGCACAGCGGGGCGATCACCGCCGCCAACAGGGAAGTCGGCTGCCGGTTCGAGATCCGGCTACCCGCCGGATAGCGACGTACCCCGCCCGCGACCGCCGGTGTGGAACTCACCCGCCCGCCGAGGTCGCCGAAGCCGTCGACTTTCCTCCGCGCCGGGAAAGGCGGCGTTTCGACTCTCCGCAAGCCCGGCGGCGAGTATGCGCTTCGGGGCATGGAGGCAATCGCCGAGTGACCACAGCGAGCCGGGCTGCGCGACAGCCGGACCCGGCTCACGTGCCGCAGGGTCTCGCGGGCCACGGGCAGCGAGCTTCGCGCCCCGAGACCGCGCGAACCCCATCGGCCGAGGCTGGGATCAGCCGGTGGGTACACCTAGAGCTGCGGCCGGGCGGAGCGGGGCTGTGGCGAATTCGGCCAGGCCGGCCTCGGGGGTGACCTGCGCGGTGAATCCCAGCATGTCCCGCGCGCGGGTGGGGTCGGCGACGATATGCCGGACGTCGCCGGGCCGTGCCTCGCCGGTGATCACGGGCTCGGGACCGCCGTGGGCGGCGGCGAGGGTGCGGGCGACCTCTCCGATGGTGACCGGCCGGCCCGAGCAGATGTTCAGCGGCACGAAGCCGGGCAGACCGGTGTCGAGGGCCGCCAGGTTGGCGGCGGCGATATCGGTGACGTGTACGAAATCCCTCGTCTGGCCGCCGTCTTCGTAAACGCGCGGGGCGCGGCTGGCGGCGAGAGCGGACCGGAATATCGCCGCGACTCCGGAATACGGTGTATCCCTGGGCATTCCGGGTCCGTACACGTTGTGGTACCGCAGCGCGGTCACCGACGATCCGGTGAGGGCCGCCCAGGCGGACGCGTAATTCTCCTGCGCGACCTTGCTCGCGGCATACAGGCTGCGCGGCCGCGAGGGCGTGTCCTCCGGCACCGGCGTCCATTCGAGCTCCACCCCATCGGCTCGGTGCTCGAAACGACCGGCCGCCAGGTCTTCGGCACGGCGCGCACCCACGGCCACGAGACCCGCCGGCCCCCGATACGGCCCCTCGCCGTACACCACCATCGACGATGCCAGCACCAGTCGCGAGCAGCCCGCGCGCGCCATCGCCGCGAGCAGCACCGCGGTGCCGTAGTCGTTGTGCCCCGCGTAAGCGGGCGCGTCCTGGGCGTCGACCCCCGCACCCACCACCGCCGCCTGATGACAGACGGCATCGGCGCCCCGCAGCAGCCGGTCCAGCTCCACCGGTTCCCGGATATCGACCCGGCCCACTCCCGCCGGCGGGCGGGCGTCCGGGCCGTGCGCGGCCGGCAGCATGAGGTCGACGGCCACCACCTCGTGCCCGGCCCGCCGCAGCGCGGCATGAACATGGGAACCGATGAACCCGGCCGCGCCGGTCAGCAGTACTCGCACGGCACCGATCCTGCCCGCTGCGCCACCCGCGGCGGGAGAGCCACGGCGCCGATGTCACGAATTCGTCAGATCCGGGTCAGTCCATCTTTCCGGCGACAACAGTCGCGATATCGACGGCCTTCGCACACGGGTCCCAGTCCACACCGGTGCGGACCCCGCCGGCCGCCACCCCGACGCTGAAGGAACCGCCCGACGCCGGCCGGACACGAACACCGCAGCCGCTGCGGGTGCCGTCGGTGTGCGGATCGTCGGGTTTCACTACAGCGCGTTCACCGCCGATGGTGATCTGCCGTGCGCCCGGGGCCTGCTGTTCGCTGTCGGTGCTGTCGGATTGCGCCAGCGCGAACCGCACCGAGAACGCGCCGGCCTCCGAGGTCTGGACAGAATGCCAGCTGCACGCCGGAAGCGAGTTCGGGGGCGTTTCCGGCACCCCCTCCGGTCCGAGGACGAACCGGGCGGTGTCGTCGGCGTCCAGCACCGCGCACGGATGGTAGGTCAGTTCGCCGACCGTCCACGGGCGCTCCGGTACAGGTGGCTGCACGGGGACGACGACCGTGGTGGCCGGAGCCGGCGGAGTGGTGTCGCAGGCCCCGGCCAGTGCGCTTGCCGCACAGACGATGAGCACGATCACGGGCCGCCGCACCCCGAGGAGGTTCGTCATCAGCCGTTCCGGTGCGATCACCGCAGTTCCCCTTGTCCGCCGGTGCCGCTCACTGCGTTCGCTCCGCGACCACAGTGGCGATCTCGACGAGCGTGTCGCAGTCCTGCGGTGTGCTCATCGCGCCGGGCTCGTAGTCCGCGGAAAGCTGGAAGAGGCCCCCCGATCGGACCGATACGTGCACGGTGCAGCCGAGCGGCGGCACCGCATCGTCGACGAACAGGAAAGCCGGCCGGTCCGCGACCGTGAGCGTCCGGGTGTCGTCGGGGCTCTTCTCCCGGTACACGTCTGCGGTCACCTCGTAGTTGCCGTCGTGGTCCGGTACGAAACCGAGCGTGTAAGGCCGGTCGGCGCCGTCGCGGCTCTGCCAGGAACAGTTCGGCAGCTGCGGTGGCGTCCGCGCCCGGCCGGGACTTTCCAACGCGAATCGTGCGAGCTCGGGCTCCGCGAGGACGACGCACGGATGGTAGGTCAGTTGCGCCATCGTCCACGGCGCGGCGGGCGGCGGCATGCCCGGCCCGGGTACCTCGACGACAACGGTTTCCGGTGCCGCCTCGGTCGTTTCACAACCCGCCGTACCCGCTACGAGCACCGAAGCAGCGGCGACGGCCCCGATCCCGCGCCACCGGGCCCGGACAGTGTTGCGCATCTCGACCTCCCTCCTGCCGGGAATCCAACCAGATTTCGCCCGGTATCGCCGCCGGATTTGACCTCAACATAGATCGAGGTTTCAGACTGGTCCGCGGACAACGAACCGAGGAGGCTCATCATGCGGGCAGTGCAGGCCAAGGAATTCGGCGCACCCGAGGTGCTCGAACTACAGGAGATCCCGGCGCCGGAACCGGGACCGGGACAGGTGCTGGTGGATGTCACCGTGGCCGATGTGATGTTCCTCGATACCCGGCTGCGGTCGGGCTGGGGCACCGATTTCTTCCCGGTGCGGCCCCCGTACATCCCGGGCGGCGCGATCGGCGGGACAGTGCGCGCGGTCGGGCCCGGGGTCGGCACGAACTGGGTCGGCCGGCGCGTCGCCGCCCGCACCGCGGCAAGCGGAGTCGGCCGCGGACTACCTATCGGCGGATACGCCGAGCAGGCGCTCGCCGGCGCCGAGGCGATCACCGAGGTTCCGACCGGAGTGAGCCTCGACCAGGCGACCGCGCTGGTTCACGACGGCCACACCGCGCTCGCAGTCTTCGACCGCGCCGCCGTGCGGCCGGGCGATACGGTGCTGATCACCGCGGCGGCCGGCGGGCTGGGCACCCTGCTGATCCAGCTGGCCCGGCAGACAGGCGCGCGGGTGATCGCGGCGGCCCGCGGTGCCACGAAACTCGCGCTCACCGAACGCCTAGGCGCGCACACCTCGATCGATTACTCCGAACCCGGCTGGACCGACCGCGTCCTGGCCGTCACCGGCGCTCAGGGGCCCCGCGTGGTGCTCGACGGCGCCGGCGGCGGACTCGGTGACGCCGCCCTGGCAATCACCGGCAGTGGCGGGCGGTTCATCGGCTACGGGGCGGCCGCGGGTGAATTCGCCGGAACTGCGTCGGCGGGCGCGCGGCAACGCGGTGTCGATGTGGTGGGTCTGCACGACCTGAACACGGGTGACGATCACCGCGCCGCCTACGCCGCCCGCATCCTCGACGCGGTCGCGGCCGGCTCGATCGAAGTGGTGGTCGGCCAGGCCTACCCGCTGGCGGAGGCCGCCCGGGCACACGCCGCCATCGAAGACCGCACCGCCCTCGGCCGCACCTTGCTGCACATGGACTGACCGGCAGCCGCTACCACCTCCGGGCCCGACCCGCTCATGCTGTGCTCATCGCGGCACGAGCGGGGGCCCTACGTGGTCACGCTGCGCTACCGCCTCCGGGCCTGACCCGCTCATGCCGGGGCCGCGTCGACGGCCTCGGTGTAGCGGCGGCGCAGTGCGGCCATGACGTCCGGGGCAGGCATTTCGATCGGCCGGCCGTCCAATGAATCGACCAGTTCGTCGAGGCAGACGTGGTATCCGGCGGCGGTGCCGGACAGTCCGTGCGGGCCGGGCGTACCGAACCACACCGTGCAGACCAGCCGGGTGCCCTGCTCCGCAGCGAACAATTCGAAGCGCAGATGTTCGTCGTCCCAGAGGAACTCGAACACGCGCGGCGGTTCCCAGGTGAGGATCCGGCCGGGCAGTTCCGGATCGTCGAGGTCGATATCCATCTCGGTCAGCTCCGCCGACGCCTGTTCCACCGCCTCGGGCCAGAAACGGAACCGGATCTCGGCGCCGGCCCGGCGTTCACCGAGAATATCGGCCGGGAACCAGTGGCGGAGATGATCGGATTCGGTGATCGCGCGCCACACCTTGGCGGGCGGATGCGCCAGGATACGTTCGTAACGCGTGCCCACGCGATCGCCGTCGCGCAGCACCTCGCCGAGTCGCTGGGTTACTCCGGTCATATCACTCCTCCGGTGCGGGTTCATGGGGTCCATGGAGGCGGTGGCGACAGTTTCGCCGCATATCACTCCTCCGGTTCGTCGGGCAGGGTGTCGAGATAGGTTTCGAGATCGTCGAGCCGGTCGGCCCAGATCTCGCGGAACGGGGCCAGCCACGCATCGACCTCCCGCAGCCGGCCGGAGTCGAGCGCGTAGTGGCGGCGCGGACCGTCCACCCGGACCCGCACCAGTGCCGCCGCGTCCAGCATTTTCAGATGTTTGGACACATTGGGTTGCGCGGTGCCCAGCGCGCCGACGAGATCGCCGACGGTGCGCTCACCATCGCGCAGGAGGTCGAGAATCCGCCGCCGCGTGGGGTCGGCGAGAACCTCGAATACATCGCGTGCCACGGCACAGATCATTCCCCATAAGGAATATTCCTGTCAAGGAATACGTCCGAGTCTCGCGCCTTCTTTGATCGCCCGCCCACAGAAGGTGTAGCGGAACGGCTTTGACCAGCGATAAATCAATGCAAGGGGGGTTGGTACAAGGTTCGATCTCGGAAGGAGGTGAGACCCATGGGTTCCTTCGGATTCGATCTCGGTGTCGGCCTCGAGCTGTTCTTGAAGTGGCTGGCCGTCACATTCGGACTCGGTGTCGGCATCAGCTGACCGCGGGGCCCGAACCCGGCCGGCGCGGTCCGCCACCCGTTCCGGCCACCGAGGCGGTGGGCAGCGCACCCGTGTCCCGCACTGCCCACTGTCCCGGCTCCGCGGCCACCGAACCGGCCGCGGTCAGCCCGCCGTCCGGTCGACGGTGCGGCGCACGAACGACAGGAATTCGTCCACCTCGCCCGCAGGCAGGGCGAGGGCGCGCTCGCGTGGCTGTTCGAAACTCCGCAACGCCTCGTCCAGCAGCGGACGGAAGCCGCTCTCGGTGGCGGCGATCGATCGTCCCGCCGCCCGTTTGGATATCCAGCGTCCGGTACGGCAGAAGTACACCGCCCGGCACCCGTTCAGCACCCGGTTGTCCGCGAGATGACCTGTACCCGCAGCATGTTCGTGTACCGATGCGGCAACAGCAGCCAGCAGCTCATTCCGCCGAGGTGCACTCAGTACTTCCCGGATCGGGCGGCCGGCGAGCGTCCACCCGCTCTGCTGCCCGATCGCCCGGTCGATCACATACCAGAAGCCGGGCGCTGTGGCCGATTCGAAGTCGGCGACAGCGGGCAGCAGGGACCCGGTATTCAGATTGAGCAGATACCCCGCTCCCGGCGCACCCGCCGCGGCGAACGCGGCGTCGTACACCACCAGTTCCAGCCCTGCCGCGGGACAGCGGAACCCGGAATGCGCCAGCACATCCGCCAGCTCGTGCGCCGCCTGCGCGGGCGCCGCCGGCTCCACCACCACCATGACATCGATATCGCTGCGCCCGTGCCGGTAATCGCCCAGCGCCAGCGACCCCACCGCCGCGACACTCACCAACTGGTCCCGGTACACGGCCCGCACCCGCCGCACCAGCTCCGCCAGATATCGCTCCACCTCCGCGGGCACACCCTCCGGTCGGGAATCCATCACCCTTCGACGGTAGGACATCCGCCGGCCCCGAACCGCCACCGGTCGACCCGGGCACGCCACCGTTGCGGCGAAGTTCCGCCGGGTCGGCACGAACGGGTTGCCGTCCGGTGGCGGCCCGAGCCGCACCAGCCGGCCGGCCCCCGCCCGCCGGCGGGGGGGGGCGCGGGGGCGGGCGCGGGCGCTGGCGGCCGATCCGCCGGTACTGCTGATGGACGAACCGTTCGGCGCGGTCGACCCGATCACCCGGGCCCGGCTGGAGGACAGCCTGCTGGCCATCCAGCACGAACTCGGGAAGACCATCGTGGTCGTCACCCA
>NZ_JARWPM010000445.1 GCF_029869215.1 Nocardia carnea | reverse complement strand
ATTCGCGCCGCCGCCGATCACCACCACCGCTTCCGGGGCACGGTCGGCCAGGCCGAAGGTCATCGTGGTGAAGCGGGCGAGTTCCCGCAGCAGCCCGGCCGCATTTCACTGTAGGACAACGGCTTCGGGCTGAATTCTTCCTTTTCCTTGCCGGCGCTTCAGACGGCCACTTCGGAAGCGGGCGCCGGGCGTACGGCCCCGGCCGGGCGCCGTTTCTGCCGTGCCGGCCGGTCCGAGCGGATGAAACAGCAGGTGACCGCGCCCGCGAACGGGCCGATCGCCAGGACGATGAACGCGGCGTAGAAGGAACCGGTGGCGTGGAAGACGAAACCGACGACCGCGGGCACCACCACACTGCCGAGCTGCCAGACCGCGTTCACACCCCCGGCCGCGGAGCCGACCAGATCGCGTCCGGCGAGCACCGGAGTCAAGGCGGCCGTGAGCGGCGAGTACGCGTAGGCGCCCAGGCCCAGCAGCGGCGCGCACACCATGAACTGGGTGAGACCCGACAGCGACCCGAAGGTCAGCAACGTGCCACCGAAAACCACGAGGATCACGATGATCGGCACCTTTTGTCCGAGGCGGAACAGATCGGTCACCCAGCCCACCATCGGCTTCGCCACGACCGCGACCCCGGCGAAGATCACCAGCACCGTGCCGGCGTCGACCGGATCGATCCCGTTGGCTTTGACCATGAGCGTATTCGACCAGGTCACGAAGCCGTAGGTGCCCCACAGTCCGCCGAAGCCCGTAACGGCGAGCAGCAGCAGATCGCGATTGCGCAGCAGCGGGCGCAGGTCCGGTAGCGCACTCGCGCGCGGTGTCTCCTGTTCCACCGGCTGCTCCTGAGCGCGCGGCCGGTCGCGCAGCAAGACGAAGCACAGCACGCTGATGACGACGGTGACGATGCCGAACACGTGGTAGGACTCGCGCCATCCGGACGCTTCGATCAGCCGCGGGACGACCGCATTGGCGATGACGGTGCCGAGCGAGGTCGCGGTCATGAACACCCCCATGGCGAATCCGCGCTGGGCCGGGGTGAACCAGGTGGCGATGAGTTTGAGCCCGCCCGCGTAGTCCGCGCCGGCGAACAACCCGACGATGCCCTGCACGATCAAACCCGCGGTGATGGATTCGATGGTGCCGAAAACGATCATGAACGATCCGGCCACCAACCCGGTGAGCGAGAGGATCATCCGCCCGCCGAGCCAGTCGGTGAGGAATCCGCCGAAGGCGTTGGAGGCGACGTAGCCGATGTAGTAGCAGGTCGCGAAGATGCCGATGGCAGCGATCGGCACGGCGAGGGAATCGCTCACCGATGCCGAGGCCGGACCCCACGTCGACCGGTCCACCGAGGTCATGGTGAAAGCGGCCCAGCACATGGTGAGAACGACCCAGCGGTAGGCGGGGGAGCGCTGCATGCTCGCAGGTATGAGCGACGGTCCGCCGTGGTTCCGCTGTGCCGCCGCCTCCGGGCCTGACTTGCTCATGCGTAGTACTCCGATTCACAGAACGACGGCAATGCGGGCTGCGGTGTCACCTGCGACCACCTCATACGATCGCCCCCTGGGCGAGCAGAGTACGACGGATACCGGGCAGATCGTGGCGCCGGCCGGCGCTGTACTGCGCCGCGGCGATCCCCGCGGCGTGCCCGGTGGCGAACGCGGTGCCCATCACCCGTACCGAGGCGAACGCCTCGTCGTCCGAGCTGGTCAACCGGCCGACACCCCACACATTGCCGGTGTCGGCACACCGGATGGCATCGTAGGGCACGTCGTACCAGCGGCCGCCGTCGATCTCTTCGTAATTGGTCACGCCCGGTCCGGCGTGGTCCTCGATCGGCCAGCCGCAGCGGCCGATCGATTCGTCCGGGCGTTTGCGCGCCCGCCGCACGTCGTCGGCGGTGATCGTGGCCTTGCCGACCAACCGCCGGCTTTCCCGGATACCGATCTGCGGGCCGGAGGTCACCAGATAGGCCTGCTGCCATCCGGACATACCCTTGCGCATCGCGTCGAGGTATCGCCAGGATTGCGCCCGGGCCCGGGCCTCCGCGGCGCTGCTCTGCCGCGGGTCGAGGGTGTCGAAGTGTTCGTCGACGAGCAGCGCCATCACTTCACCGGTCACCGGCAGCCGGACGGCGATGCCGTGATCGCGCGGCAGCGCGGCACCTGTTTCCGCGTTGTAGGCGGCCACGGCCGCGCGCATCCCGTCGGTGGAGAGGTCGGCGTCCTCGGCGACCCCGCCGAACCGGCAGGCCAGCGTGTTCGTCTGCCGGTCCGGCAGGTCGACCGTGCGCACCGCGGCCCCGGCGAGCGCCAGCAGCGCGCCATCCCCGGTGGCGTCGACGAAGGCGTCCGCGGTGAGGCGTTCGGTACCGCCCCGGTGCGCCACCTCGACCTCGGTGATCGCCCCATCGCGCCTGGTCGCCCCGATCAGCGTGGAATGCAGCCGGGTCTCGACTCCCGCATCGGCGACGATCTCGTCGCAGACGAGCTTCGTGGTCTCGGCATCCAGCAGCACGATCCGGTTACCGGTCCAGCCCATGACCTTCTCCGCGTACACCCCGCGAGCACGCAACCGGTCGAGCACCTCCCCGCCGACCCCGCCGACCACGGTCTCGTGGGTCTGATCGAAGAAACCGCAGAAGGTGAGCACCGAACTGTTCGTCGCCGCGCCACCGAGGAAGGGGTACCGCTCGATGAGCCGCACCCGCGCCCCGCTGCGCGCGGCCCCGACCGCCGCCGCGATCCCGCCGGCACCACCGCCGGCCACCACAACATCGACATGCTCCGTGAGCGTCACCGTTGAGCTCCTAACCCTGCCCGGCGGACGCCGGGTAACAACTGTGGACTGAGTCACAACTCTCTGCGATACCTCTGCTCCACGTCCAATGCCTGTTTCGGCGGTTAGGTATACCTTCTGGGTATGGCACGCTGGCGAGGTGGAGTTACGCCATCTCAGATACTTCGTGGCAGTGGTCGAGGAACGCTCGGTCTCCCGCGCGGCCGACCGCCTGGTGATGTCCCAGCCGGCCCTCACCCGGCAGATCAAAGAACTCGAGCGCGAATGCGGAATCACCCTCCTCGACCGCGGACCGCGCGGCGTGGAACCGACTCCCGCCGGCACTGCCCTCTACCAGCACGCCGCGCATCTACTCGGGTTGGCGGCTGTCACCCGTGACGTCGCCCGCTCGGCATCGGCCGCCCGTGAACTGATCACCATCGGCCTGCCCCCGGGGCTCCCGGCCGACTGGCTCACCGGCCTGATCCACGCCTTCCAGGCCGAAACCCCCGATATCCGGATAGATTTCAGCGACGCGAACAGCAGCGCCCAGCTGCGCTCGGTGCAGGAAGGCCGCCTCGATATCGGCCTCGTCCACCAGAACCCGCCGTCGAATCTGCATTCGGCCGAGCTGTTCGAGAAACCCTTCGGCCTCGCGGTCCGCCCGAATCACCCACTGGCCGAACGCGAAACATGCCCGTTGGCCGAACTCCACAACCTCCGCGTACTGGCGCACGCCCGCGAACAGATCCCCGCCGAACACGACCGCCTGATCTCGGTCGCCTACGAAGCCGGAATCGCCCCGATCTGGCAGTTCGCCTCGTTCGTCGAAAACGCCCTGGCCTGCGCGGAAGTCGCCGGGTCGCATGCGGTGCTGCTCAGCGAGGCGAGCGCCCACCGGCTTCTCCCGGGCTGGCCGTGGGTCGAGCTGGTGGAACCGGCCTTCCCCATGCGCACCTGGCTGGTGCGACCGGAACAAACCCGCGCCGCGGTCGAAGCCGCCGGCGATTTGATCGCCCGGTACGCGCGCAGCGTCCTCGCCCGGCAGCAGGCGTAAACGATTGAGCGACACTCGGTCTCGAAGGTAGCGAGATCGATGCGCGCCGACAGCCGCTATCGTTCGCCCGCGACTATCTCTGTGCGTTGATGGCCTCCAGCTCGGCAGCGTCCTCGCTGCCGAGCCGGATACCGGCGCCGGCGACGTTCTTCCGCAGGTGCGCCACGGACGACGTGCCGGGGATCAGCAAGATATTCGGCGACCGCTGCAACAGCCAGGCCAGCGCGACCGACATCGGCGTGGTGTCCAGGCGTTTCGCCACCGCCGACAGCGCCTCGGACTGCAGCGGACTGAACCCGCCGAGCGGGAAGAACGGTACGTAGGCGATGTTCTCGGCGGCGAGCCGGTCGACGAGCTCGTCGTCGTGGCGGTGGGCGAGGTTGTACATGTTCTGCACGCAGACGATCGGCGCGATCGCCTGCGCTTCGGCAACCTGTTCCGGTGTCGCGTTGCTGACCCCGAGGTGCCGGATCAGGCCCCGCTGTTGCAGTTCGGCGAGCGTTTCGAAGGCTTCGGACACCGAGCCCGCCTGCGGCCCGGTGGCATCACCCAGTCGCAGGTTGACCAGGTCCAGTGTGTCGACCCCGAGCGCTGCGCGGTTCTCGTCGACCGCCCGGCGCAGCTGCCCTGGTGTCCGCGCAGGCGGCCAGCCGCCCTGCTCGTCCCGGGTCGCCCCGACCTTCGTGGCGATATGCAACGACTCAGGATAGGGGTGCAGCGCCTCCCGGATGAGGGTGTTGGTGACGCGCGGGCCGTACGCGTCTGCGGTATCGATATGGGTGATCCCGAGGTCGATGGCCTCGCGGAGGACGGCGCGGGCGCCGTCGAGATCGGCGGGCGGGCCCAGTACACCCGGTCCGGCCAGCTGCATGGCGCCGTAGCCGAACCGTGTGACCGTCATATCACCCAGGGTCCAGGTACCGCCGGGAAGGGAAATCGTGCTCACCATATGCCTTTCGCGAGAGTCGGGGGGCGCCGACGGCTGATTCGGTTTCCGCCGCTGCGCTCCGATGACATCGTGCGGGCGGCGCGGTTACGCCGTCCAAGACCGGTCCGGTCCGACCTGATACCGCACCGGTATCAGGGGCCATACTGGACCGGTGGACGGACTCGAAACTCGCGAACTGCGCTACTTCGTCGCGGTGGCCGAAGAACTGCATTTCGGCCGTGCCGCCGAACGCCTGAACATGGCTCAGCCGCCACTGTCCCGCGCGATTCAGCAACTGGAGCGCCGTCTGGGAGTTCTTCTTCTGCAGCGTGACCGCCGCGGAGTCGCGCTCACCACCGCGGGCGACACCATGTTGGCAGAAGCCCGGCGTGCACTCGACGCGGTCGACGCCACTGTCCGCCGCACCCGCCGCGCCGCCGCCGCACAGCCGGGCCTGGTACTCACCACGAAAGCCGGCGCCTCCCACGATCTACTGAAAAAGCTGCTCGACGCCTATGCCGCCCGTCCCGGTGCCGTCGAGATCGAGGTACTGCTGTGTGAAATCGGTGAGCAGGGCCAACTCCTGCGCGACGGCCGCGCCGACGTCGCCATCATGCACGCCCCGTTCGACGTGATGACGGGTCTCGACAGCGCCGAAATCCGCACCGAAGGCCAAGTCGCCATCCTGCCGGCATCCCATCCACTCGCCCAGCGCGCCGGCCTGACGATGGCCGAGGTCACCGACGTCCCCGACCTGCCCATCGCCCGCTGGCCCCGCCACGACTTCACCTACCCGCCGGGCCCCGGCCCCGAGGTCCGCAGCCAATCCCAGCTCGCCCAGCTCGTCGCCCTGGGCCGGACGCTCCTGGTGATTCCCGCATCCAGCCGCGCCTGGCAATGGCCGGAACACGTCGCCGTACCGGTCCTCGACGCCCCCTTGGCGACCACACTCCTCGCCTGGCCGGCCGGCGCCCGCTCCGCCGCACTGGCCGGGCTCGTGGAAACAGCCCAGCAGCTGGAAGCGGTCGGCGCCTGGTGAGTCCGAAAAGAGGCGCAACCGGTCGGTCACGAGACGCGCCCGGCGTGAATGGTGCGCACACCGCGGCGGGCGGTTACCCGCCCGGCCCGTCCATCGACTCGGCGCGCAGGTGTTCCAGTATTGCCAGAACGCGCCGGTTGTGCGCGTCACCGGCCGGTAGATCGAGTTTGGTGAAGATCGCATTGATATGTTTCTCGACCGCACTGCGGGTGATGTGCAGGCGCTGACCGACCGCCGCATTGCTCAGGCCCTGGGCAATCAGTTCGAGAACCTCGCGTTCCCGGGTGGTCAGCCGTTCGATGGGGGAACCGGCGCGACTGTGCAGCAGCAGTTGCCGCACCACCTCGGGGTCGAAGGCGGTGCCCCCGGCGCCGACTCGGTGCACGGCGTCGAGGAAGGATCCGATGGCGGCCACCCGGTCTTTCAGGAGGTAGCCCACTCCGCCGGTGCCGGTGAGGAATTCGGCGGCATGTCGGCGCTCGACATATTGCGACAGAACCAGCACCGGGATCTCGGGTTGGGTCCGGCGGATCTCCAGCGCGGCACGGATTCCCTCGTCGATATGATCCGGCGGCATCCGCACATCGGCAATGACCAGGTCCGGCGGGCGCAGCCGGACGGCATGCAGTAGCTCGACCGCGGTGCCGACCGAATCGACGATATCGTGCCCTTCGGCGGTGAGCAGTTGTGCCAGGCTCTCCCGCAGCAGAGCCGAATCCTCCGCCAGTGTTATCCGCACGGTACCTCCACCGCGATGGTCGTGGGCCCGCCGATCGGCGAATCGATGGTGAGTGTGCCGTCGAGGGAGTTTATCCGGGTGGCGATTCCGGCGAGCCCGTGCCCGGTGGGATCGGCTCCGCCGCAGCCGTCGTCACGAATCCGCAGCCACAGGGTATCGCCGTGGCGTCCGGCCGCTATCTCGAGTGCGGTGGCACCGGAGTGTTTGATGGCATTGGTGACGGCTTCGCTCACGGTGAAGTAGCAGGCCGATTCGACCGGTCGTGGTGCCCGCACCGGCAGGTCGACGGACAGCCGGATCGGCAGTGGGGTGCGGTCGGCCAGCGCTTCCAGTGTCGCGTGCAAGCCGTCGCGGGCGAGCATGGCCGGATAGATCCGCCACGACACCTCACGGAGTTCGTCGAGTAGTTGCCCGGTCTCGGCGAGCGCCCGCCGGTGCAGTCCGGCTCGTACCCCGGCGTCGGATTCGCGTTCCACCCGGGCCAGCGTGATGGACAGCGCGACGACGCGCTGCTGGACACCGTCGTGCAGATCCCGCTCGATCCGGCGGCGCTCCTCGTCGAGGACTTCCGACATCTCGGTCCGGGTACTGGTGAGCCGGGCGACGCGTTCGGCCAGCTCGCCCGAACCCGGGCGCGAGAAGAACTGCCAGGCCCACCGCTCCGCACGGACGATACCCAGCAGCCCGTGCACAGTGAGGAAGGCGAACACCACCCCGGGCAGCGCTACGACGATCGCGGTCTTCCAGGTGATCTGCCCGGGGTCCGGGGCGTCCAGGATCGGTACGGCCGCACCTGTCGACGCACCGTAGATCACCCCCGCCGCGACGACGATTCCCGCACCGAGCAGCGTGATGACCACACCGCTCAGCAGCCCCAGCATCACGCGGACACCGAGGTATCCGGCCCCGCGCCGGCCCGCGGGCTCCCCTGCCGGCGCGTCGGCGAACAGTACGCCGAGCCTGCGCCGCTCCCATTCGAGAACCGGGCGGGCCCAGCGGGGGACGAACAGCCCGGCCACCGCGCCGGCCAGGTCGGGCGCGATACCGCAGACACCGAGCAGGAACGCGGCGCAGCGACGGGCACCGGCCCGCGGCGAGTAGGTTCTCATGACTCGATTCTGGCGTGGCGGGCTCGCCGGTACCGGCCCCAGCGCTGCACGCAGTAGGCCGCGACTGCCACCAGCACCGCCACGATCACGAGTTTCTGCACGATGCCCGCGTAGGTCTCCACCACCGGCCAGTTCTCGCCGAGGAAGTATCCCGACAGCACGAATACCGTATTCCAGATCAAGCTACCGGCGGTGGTGAGCAGGGTGAAACGCCCGACCGGCATCCGCTCCACACCCGCGGGGATGGAGATGAGGCTGCGAAAGATCGGGATCATCCGGCCGAAGAACACGGCCTTGCCGCCGTGGCGGGCGAACCATTCTTCGGCGCGGTCGACATCGGACAATTGCACGAGCGGCATCCGGTCGACAATGGCCCGCAGGCGGTCCCGGCCCAGCAGAGCGCCCAGCCCGTACAACGCGAGTGCGCCGACCACCGACCCGAGCGTGGTCCAGAGGAGCGCTTCGGCGAGACCGAAGTCGCCCTTACTGGCCGTGAAACCGGCCAACGGCAGAATTATCTCGCTGGGCAGCGGCGGGAAAAGGTTCTCCAGGGCGATGGCGGTGCCCGCCCCCAAGCCACCGAGTCGTTCCATGAGCCCGACCGCCCAGGCCGCCACACCGGTCAGCTCGTCGGCGGATTCCATTGCAATATCCATGATTTGGACGGTATGAAGCAGACCGACTCGCGGCACTGGTGCCGTCCACCCGGTTCACGGGGACCGGCCCCACCGCCGCGGGTGGGGTTTTCCGCACCATGGACGGCGGGCGTGCACCCTCGCCGCCGATCGGTGCGAATCCTAGTTTCGGACCTCATGAGAAAGAAGTTGTTCCGGTTCGGGCTCGTCCTGATGATCATCACGGTGACGATGCCGGCCATCGCGGCCCTGGCGCTGGTCACCGCCCGCGACCGGGTGCTGGCGGGCACCGTGGCAGCGGCGGCGGGAATCGCGGACGCCGATGTGCTGCTGCGGGTATCCGACGGCGACCGTCATCACGATATCCACGCGGCGCGCAGTGGAATCACACACGACGCGCAGCTGAATTCTGCGACCCGATTCCGGATCGGCAGCATTACCAAGACCTTCGTCGCGACCGTGGTGCTGCAGCTGGCCGGCGAGGGCAGAATCCGATTGGACGATCCCATCGCCGGGCAACTGCCCGAACCCATACCCGGTGGCGACCGGATCACGGTACGACAGCTCCTCAACCACACCAGCGGCCTGTACGACTACATGAAAGAGGACGGTATGTCGACCAACCGCTGGCGGGGCGACGCCCGATTCACCACCTACGGGCCTCGGGAGCTGCTCGCCGCCGCTGTGCGCCACGATCCGTACTTCGCCCCCGGAACCCGTTTCCGCTACTCGAACACGAACTACATCGTCGCGGGTCTGCTGATCGAACACGTCACCGGCCGCCCTTACGGCAGCGAGATCCAGGACCGCATCCTCACCCCGCTCGGGCTCACCGCAACCACGGTCCCCGGCGCCGCCGCCGAGATCCCCGACCCTGCGCTCAGGGCATTCCGCACCATCGACGGCACCCGCACCGAGGTCACCGAAATGAACCCGTCCTTGGATTGGGCGGCCGGCGAAATGATCTCGACGACGGCCGATCTCGAGGTGTTCTTTGCCGCCCTCCTGTCGGGCAAAGTGCTCAGCCCCGAGGTGTCGGCACAGATGCGGCACACCGTTCCGATGGGCATGGGCTTCCACTACGGTCTGGGATTGCAACGCCTGGACCTCCCGTGCGGGGGCTCGGTATGGGGCCACGGCGGCGAACTACTCGGCTACGTTTCCTTCGCCTTCCGATCGGACCGTGATCGGGCCCTGACCATGGTCACCGCGTCAGCGGACACCTCGAACGAGCTCTCGCTCTATGCCGTGGCGACAGCGGTGTACTGCCTGCATTGACCCGGCAGCGGTGGTGGAACTGTCGCGACGGAGGCGATCGATGGAGCGCAATCCGCTCCGGGGTAGGGCGGAGTCGGCCGTCCCGTCGCTGCGGGACCACCCGGCGCGGATCACGAATTCATCGGCGGGCTCGGTGGGAATGCGACCGGCAGCCGGACCAGCGCGCGATTGAACACCCCCGGCCGCCACTCCAGCTCTTCCGGCGGCACTGCCAGCCGAATATCCGGCAGGGCATCCAGCAACTGGTCGATCGTATGCTGCGCGATCACCTGGGCCACTCCGCGCGCCGGGCAGGCATGCGGTCCCGCGCCATACGCCAGATGCGAGCGGTTGGCGACGATCTCCGCACCGCGAATAGCCGGGTCGGTGTTGCAGGCCGCCAAGCTGATCAGCACCGGTTGATGCGCCGGCAGCCACGTATCGCCGATCATGACCGGTTGCCGGGGATAACTCATGCAGTAATTGGTCACCGGCGCATTGTCGAACAGTGCCTCGTCCAGCGCATCCCGGGTCGACAAGCTACCGCCCAGGATCCCAGACCCGAACCGGTCATCGGTGAGCATCAGCAACAGCGCGTTCACGATCAGGTTCTGCGTCGGTTCGATAGCGGCCCCGAACAGGGGAACCAGCTGCTGCACCACTTCTTCGTCGTCGAGCGCCGTGTGGTGACCGACCAGCCGGCTGACGATATCGTCACCCGGCGTGGCACGCTTCTCCGCGGTCAGCTGCGCCAGCGCCTCGGTCAGCATTCTGTCGCCGGCCGCGGCGTCCGTGCCGTCGAAGAGCGCCGTCATCCCGGCGGCCACCCGCTGCGCGATCTCCGGCGAGCATCCCACCAGCGTATTCAAGGTCGCGAAAATCGTGGGAAGCGCGTACTGCGCGAGCAACTCGCAGTGCCCGTCCCCGCAGAACCCGTTGATCAGCGGCGTCGCCACCTGCTCGACCGTCTCGTGCAGCCGATACAGGTCGATCCCGTCCAGCGCCGCCGAAACCGCCGCCCGATACCGCGCATGCTCGGCTCCGGCGCTGCGCAGCACATTCGGCCGCCAGCCCAGCATCGGCAGTACCGGGCAGTCGGCGGGAACGGTCTTCTGCCATCCGCGTGGGTCGGCGGGAAAACGCTCCGGATCGTTCAGGATCCGTAGGGCCGTGTGATACCCGATCACCAAGGTGGCCGGCACACCGGGCGCGAGCTCCACGGGCACGAGGTCGCCGTAGCGCTGCCTCATCTGCTGGTGCGCAGGGTACGGGTCGGCGGTGTATTCCGGTGAGTACAGGGCGACCCGGGGGCCGTCGAAATCGTTCGGAATCGGTATGGTGCCGGCTGAGTGGTCCGAGCGAAGCAACGCGGATATCCCTACTTTCCGTGAAGATGGGCTTTCGGCGCGATACACCTCCGGCCAAGGCCGAGGCGACAGCCGAACCGCATCCTCGCACGGTATCGAGAGGGTCGCAACGCGATCGAACGCCAGGTATGGGCGTCCTGGCCGCCGAGCGCGGGACCGGGAGGCTCCGTTCAGGTCTGGATCGATCTGGTCCGGTTCCACACTCCCTGGCTGTAGCGCGGACCCATGATTTCGGTGGCCGAGGTTCGACGTCGTTGCATAGGTCAGAACTTTTTGAGGATATTACTGACTTCCATACAGTTTCTTGTGTACGCGCACTGCTTCAGGCAAGTGTTCTGCGAGTTTGTTCAACCACTGATTAAAGCTCAATTTGCTGATACGTACCGGCTTCTTGCCTTCGAAGATCCAGAATCGTGGATCGGCCTCGGCCAGGCACTCGGGCGTGAAATAGTAGAACATATACCCCTGGTGGGTCTGGAATACGAATGAATCCTCAAAATCGGAAAAGTCACGGCCGTAGTCGTCCACAACAATTTCTCTGGCGATATCCTTTGCTTCGAGAACCCACTCGTAATTCCATTCGCCTTCGCGGCGAAGCCAATACGGGTTCTTGCCCGTGTATTCCATGAACTCTCGGTACGCTATGGGGGTGCTCTCGACTCGTTGTGCTTCTTCCAGGGCGGCTATCTCTGCTCTCGTACATCCTCGGATATCATCCGCGGTGACAATGCCTTGGTTCATCAGATTCTGTGCAATATTCGAGATAATCGTCACTAATTGACCTTTCTGGATTCGGGGATCAAAGAGTAGGTCTATTGCGGTCGGCTGGTGGATAGGGTGTCACCCATAGCACCTCGAGAGTGACGTTCGGGTATATTCTACCGAATTGCATCACAGTTGATTCGCACGAGACGCAAGGGGCTTGCTCGACGAAAATCCGCACATGGCCAGTTGCATTACTTCGCCCATCTGACCCTACTGGTGAAGATTCCTGCAGAATTCTGTGCAGATGTTCGAGCATGTTGTTCTCGGCGTCATTCCGACGGACGATATCCTCATCGATATCGGTCGGTGCTATCGCATTTTCGCCGTCATAAGGTCGTGCTACTGGTGGCAGTACCGTACGAGGTGGTGCGCTTCGTGTCGGGTCGTTCTCGCCGCTGAATCCGGCGAACGAACCTGTCGAACCGTCTACATCGTATTGCACGGCGCCTCCCATCGTCCTCCACCCAATCTTTGCGGCACGACGGACTTCCCGCTGCATTTCCACAAGCTCGCTGATCGCCGGGTCTCTTACATCGACCTGCGCAATACTGACGTTATCCGGGTATGTTTGTGCTTGGTCGTCGCTCGGGGCTGCATGCGTCGACCCGACCTCTTCCGGGTCGGCGTCGGCGCTGTCGTCAGGTGCGACTCTGCCCGGTGCGTTGTCTTGTCGGTCCGGCTGAGCCTCCGAAGTCAGTAGTCGGTTGTCCCGATCTGGGGCCATGTCCCGTTCTGATTGCGGCTCCAGTCGATCCACGACACTGCTACTGCGGATGTCGTCCCGGGAGGCTGGTAGTTCAGGGTTGCTTTGTCGATCAGCAGGTGGAAGTTCTCCCGGTTCGTGTCGGACGTCGCGCTGATCTGATACTGGAGCTGGTCCGTGGTCTCGTTGATGAGGCGCAGGGTGATCCGAGTTGTCGGGGGATAGATCTGACCGGCTTTCGGGGGTCGGCCCGTCCTCATCGCTGTCGTGTAGTCCTCGGCGATCATCTCCGTGGACAAGCTCGGGTACTGGAGTACTACTCCGGTCTCGGCGTTGACCACCAGGCTGGTCATTCCGATCAGCTGGCTGCTGTTGCGTTCCTGGTCGGTGGGGATCGGGTGGCACACCCAGGCGTTCTCGATCTCGTGGATCCAGTACTCCCGGGATGACGGACGGATTTGTGCCAGATGCTGGGCTACTTGTTCCCTGGTTCGGTACGGGGGCGGCATTCGTCACTCCTGGGATTGCGGGTATCGGTGTGAAATGGACAGCGGCCGACCTGGCAACCATGTCTGGAGGGGGCTGATCCGACATCGTGCTGTTCTGCGGATCCCACCAAACCGGCCCCTGCGCGCCATGAGGGTAGACGACCACAGTTGCGTGGGAGCCTTGAATCACAGGGCTGCCATCCGGGTGGTACAGCGGCTGGCCGGTCAGGGGATCGTGCGCATGCCAGCTGTTGACGATAAGAGCGGATGATCCCGGTCCGAGGTGGGCGACCGAGTCGTGGATGGCTTGAAATTGTTGGTCCACAGTGCGCTGGCCATCGTGATAGCTGGATAGGCCTGCGCCGAGCCACTGTTGAGCCCGGTTGAGGCCGCTTACCTCGCCGGAGCTGTCATCGATCGAACCGTCAGCCAGTCGGTCGGGCCATCGAGGAGCGGAAACCTGGGGGTTGCCGTAGAAGGAAGAGAGCGCTGAAAGCGAGCAGTCGAGGCAATTATTACCCCGGCCCATCTGATGGGGGCCGCCGTCATTGATCAGCTGCCCATAGGGGTGAGTGCGCGGATCTGCACCGATGGTGAACCGGTCACCCGCACGGAGGGCGTTCTCGACGGCCGTTTGGTATTCGGGGCGTTCGACATTCTGAAGTTCGTTGGCGCCGATGGTTCGGAGATCGGAAGGGTTGTCGAAGCGGGTGGGGGTGTTGGCTGTGGCGATATCGTTGCTGATCCGGAGTAGGTCGTCAGGGTTCAGACCCCGGTCGTAGCTCGACGATTCCGCCGGTAGGCCGAGTTCGTGCCGTAGTTGGTTGACGAACTGGTCGGGGGTATGGGTGGGGGTGCCGGTCGGGTCGGTGTGGATTTGGACGCCGGTACGGGTCGGGTCGGCGGTATGGACCAGCTCGACCAGCAGGATGTCACCGCCCGGCATCTGGTGCTCGCGGTTGAACGAGTGGTCGACCGCCCGTTGCGCGGTTTCCATGAAATGGTTGACGGCTTGCGGTGTGGCATTGATCGGGAGTACGGGGCGTACTGGGACCGTCAGAACAGAGATGAATCGGCCCGGGCTGGTTTCGAATCGCCGGACCCGGTAATTGGGTGCTGCGGACCGGTTGTCACGGCTGGCTGCCACTTCCACAGTGCGGCCGTTGAGCGGAGTCTGATTGCGGTAGTACTCACGGGCGGCGCGAGCGCGGTCTGCTGAGGGCGAGTTCGCGTGGGGAGGTGGGATGCCAGGAACGTTGGTGTGACTGCCCGGGGGGTTTCCTGGAGCAAGCGGGGACTGTGGATTCGCGGGATGCGCAGGTGTCGGGCTGTGGTTCGGTGGCCCGGAGGGTGCGGGCGTGACCGACTGCGGGGAAGTGGTCGCCGGTGGGTGGTTCTGGGCTGGGGAATGCCAGATGGGGTCGCCGGGGCGTGGGGCGTTCGGGTGGGAGGGGGTGAGCCGGACGGGGTCGAGGCGGGCCGGCTGTTGCGTCACCGCGCGGGTGGACGGTCGGTCGGTGCGTGGCGCTGGTACATCGGTGGGCGCGGGATCCGGTGTGGGCGGGACGGCTCGGTTCGGTGTTTGCGCCGGATTCACCTGCTGGTGTGGGCGATCGGGAGTTGTGGTGTCGCGGTCGGGTGCCGGATCGGTGTTCGTGGGGCGAGTGGGGATGGGTGGGCGGGAGAAGTCGGCGAGGAAGCGGGCGTGGTTGGCGGGGTCGTAGATGTTGTAGTCGTAACCCGGTGTGTTCGGGCCTTTTTCAGGAGTGGCAGGGTTCTGTGGGCGCGCGGGATCGGTCGCCGGTGTGGAGTCGCGTGGGCGCTGTGGGGTGGTGCGGGGCTGGTTTCGGGAAACGCCGCTGGGGGCGGTGGCGGGAGTGCCGGCATCCGCGGGAGTGGTCGTGCGCGGGGCATCGGCGGGGGTGGAAGGTGCGAGGGTGGGGACGGGAGGTGCCGGCGTCGGTGTTGCCGTGGCGGCCGCTGAGGTTGTGGTGGGGGTGGTTTCCGGAGGCGGTGCGGGTGTGGTGGCCGGGGATTGTGGGTCGCCGGTGGTGGGTGTGGTGGCGACAGGTGTGCCTGCGGGGGTTGTTTCGCCCGGTGTGGTCGGCGGGGTGGTGCTGGGCTGGTTCGACGTGGTCGGCAGGCCTGTTGTCGCCGGGGTGCCCGATGTGGTCGGGGCGGTGCTCGGTGAGCTGGTGGTTCCCGGGGTGGTCGACGACTCTGGGGTGTTCTGGGTGCTAGGGCTGGTGGGTGTGCCGGTTTCGGGGGTTGAGGTGGTTTCGGGGCCGAGGTTGAGGCTGGACGTGGGTTGTTGCGGGGGCGGGTCCGACGGCAGGTTCAGGCTCGAGGTCGGCTGCTGAGTATCGGGGGTCGCCACGGTGGCCTGCGCGGGCGGGGTTTCGGGCACGGGGTTGCCGGCATCGGGTTGCGCTTCGGTGCCGGGCGGTTGCGGTTGCTGGGAGTCGGGGGTTTCGGTGTCGGGCGGTTGCGACTGAGATGGATCCGGGGCGCCGGATTCAGGAGACTGCGGCGTGCCGGAGCCGGGGGACTGTGGGGTGCCGGAGTCGGCGTGTTGCTGCGGCGGGTTCTGGCCCTCAGGTTCGGTGGGTTGGGGCTGCTGCTGCGATGTGCCGGACTCGCTGGGCTGGGTGGGCTGCGGGTCTCCGGTTTCGGCAGGTGGCTGTGTTTCCGGGGTGGCTGCGGTATCGCCCGCCGTTGAGTCCTGCGCCGGGGTGTCTGCGGGACTTTCCTGAGATGGTGTGTTCTGGCTCGGTTGTGGCTGGCCGGCGGGCTGGTCGCCGGTGCCGGAGGGTTGGTCCGGAGTCTGCTGGCCGGGGGATTGCTGACCGGTGGACGAGGTCTGGGTTTGGGTGTCGCTGGACGAAGGTTGAGTGTTCGGGGACTGCGGTTGGTTCTGTTGCTGGCTTTGGGATTGGTTCTGTCCTTGGCTCTGGGCGCCGAGATCGCCCGGATCGTCGCCGTTGTCGGGTGGGTTGCCGGCGTCGGACGGCTCGTCGTCCCCGCTGTTCTGGTCGCCGTTGTCGCCGGAGTTGTTCTCGCCCAGAGTTTCCGTGCCTCGCTGGACGCCCGCGGCGGCCGAGGACGTCAGGTTCTCCGGCGACAGTGCTTGTTCGAGGCTGAATTCGCGGTCGTTGAGTGCGGCGTTGGTGGCTTCACCGGCGACTTCACCCGCGACGCCGGCGACGGTTTCCTTCGCCGCGTCCTTGGCGGCATTGGCGAGCGGGTTTCCGCCTTCGGGGCCGCCGGGGACGTTGCGGGTGGTCAGCCCGTCCGGGCCCATCGCCCCGTTCACCGCGCCGGTCGCGGCGGCGGTGAGCGCGGTTTTGCCTGCCTCTTTCAGGTCGTCCATGGTGATCTCGTCGCGGCGACCGGCCGCGACCTGCACCGCCTTGATCCCGAGGTCGAGGGCGGTTTCCTCCAGCGCCGCGGCCCAGGCGCCACGCACCGCGGCGCGGGCGGCGGCTTTCAGCGCGGCCTTGGAGATCAGTCGTTGCAGGAGTTGTTTGATCGCGGTGCGGACCGCGATCCGGGTAACGGTCTGGGCGACAGCCGCCTTGGCACCGGCCGCGGGTGCACCGATTCCGGTGGAGGCGGCGGCCAGCAGGATGGCCATTTCGACGGCGAAGATGGCGAGGCTGGCCAGGATCACCAGCTTGGTGTGCTCGATATCGGCGGCACCGTCGCCTATTTCGTCGGCGAGGGTTTCGATGTGTTTGATCAGGCCGTCGAAGGCGCCCTGGCCGTGGCCGAGTTCGGTCCAGCGGTCGCTGATGGCTTGGGCGGTATCGCCTTCGATGGCGGCCAGGACCTGGTCGATGGCGTGGTTGGCGTCGGGGCCGATCTCGGTCAGGTCGGTGGCCAGCTGCGTCCAGGCGGCTTCGACCCGGCGCATGGCGGTTTCGTCGCCCTCGGGCCAGTCACCGGCGCCGACGACGTATTTGCAGACCCACTGCAACGCTTCGGGGATCTCGATACCCATTCAGCACACCCCCGCGGGCACCGCCGGACCGGTGACGCGACCCCGGATTGCGCATCCCGGCTGCGTAAACGAGTGGCGCACGGTGAGCCCCCTCCACTTCGACAACAGATCCATCACCCATACCGACGCCGCTGAACACCACCCGGTTCCACCGCCCCGGAAAAAAATTCCGGGGCCGGTCGAACCGCCCAGATTGTGCCACCGCTCCCGGAGTGTGTGCGAAGTACGTACCTCGCCCATCGCCGCGAGTTCGTGCTCGGGGCCTGCCGGCCGAAACCGGGACTGCGCGAGTGTGGCAGCCGTTCGGTAACGCGACCGCCCGCGGATCCGGATCGACAAAAATCGGCACCAGGGTCCGGCGCAGGTCAGCGGCCCCTTTTCGGGCTGCACTGCCATCCGCACAGGACCTTGGCAGCGACCCGCAGGACCGATGGGGTCGGGCTGGTTCGGCCGGGACTGAGCCTGATGCGGGCTATCCGGTGGTGATAGGGTCGGCGGAACGCGGGGGGCCGGCCGGTTCCCGTTCGATGTACTGGACTACCGGTGTCGGGAGGCATGTGATGACCGTTGGTCGGTCGATCCGGGGGATCGTGTGCGGCGTGGGGTTCGCGCTGCTGGTCGCGGGGTGCGGGACTGATAGTGGGGGCACGGCGACCCCGGTTACCACGACCACGGGGTTGCCGATTGCGGCGGAGGCGCCGTCGTCGTTCGATCCGTGCACCGATATTCCGCAGGATGTGCTGGCGTCGGAGGATCTGCGGCGCGGTGTGACAGATGCGAACGTGGATGGGGCTCAGGGGATCAAATGGCGCGGTTGCCGGTATGTCGCGCCGGACAGCTACGGGGTGGGAATCACGACGACGAACCTCACGCTCGAGGTGGTGCGGAACAACGAGGAGTTCAGTGTCCGGGACGAGTACACGGTGGACGGTCGTCCGGCGATAGCGGTGGACGCGGTCGACCAATCCGACAAGCGCGCATCCTGCACCTTCTATGTGGAAATGGCCGGGGGGAGCCTTGAACTGTCGATGAGTAACCCCGGGTCGCGCAGCAAGACGGGGCACCTGGATACCTGTGGACTGGCGCTGGGGTTGGCGGAAAAGGTTGCCCCGTTGATCCCGGATGAGTGAGTGATGTTTCCGGGCGGTGTGGGTTCGATCGGAATGACGGAGGGAGTCGGCTGTGAGTGAGGAAACGCCGCCGCGGCCCCTGGAAGGTCTGCTGACCGAGGCTCGGGAGGGCCGGCTGTCGGTGAATCTGGGAGCTGGTGCACCGGGTGATGCGATCCGGGTGAACGCCGAAGAGTTCGTTTATATGGAGCGGGACTGTGAGGGGTTCAAGCTCCTGATACAAGAGCTGCAGACTCTCGCCGAGGACATCTGGAGACGTGAGCGGTGGGATCTCGGTGAGAACAATGCCGACCTCCACTCGGCAAAAACCCTCGTAGGTCGTTTCCGGCACAAGGCCATGGAATCCGGCGACGGTAATGATGTTCATGCGATCTTGGAGCAGCATTATCAGATCGTCGTGGATATCCAGGAGATGCATCGCGTGATCGCACAGCGGTATATGGAGACCGACGATGCGTTCGCGGCGCGGTACAACGAATTGATGGCGGCTGCGCCGCCTTCGGTGCCGTTGCAGTTGCCGCCGCCGTTCCCGATTCCGTAGGTGCGAGATGACGCCACCGAGTAAGTCAGTCTGTTCGCAACGGGGGGACCGATGACATTTCAGAACGAAGGCAAGAAGATCACCGACCCGGAGAAACCGGATGGTTTCTCCCATCCGCAGATCAACGGTGCGTTCAAACCGTTGGCGCCGGGTGACCACGGAAAGCTGGCGGCGGATCAGTACGCGGATATCGCGAAGAAGTGGGAAGACGGCGTCACGGTTTTCGCCGCGCGGATCCGGCGGTCGAGCGCTGCGGCCTGGGAAGGTACGGCCGCGGAGCAGGCGCGGCAGGCGATCGACAACTATGCCAAACGGGCCGAAGATCTGGTGCCGGCACTGTGGGCACTCAACAACCAGGTCTACAACACCGTGGTGTCGATTATGCGCACCCGGGACAACCTGCCCGAGGTTGTCGAGGAGCATTGGGCGATTCATCCGAGTGAGTGGACTTTTCTCGGCTTCGACAACGAGCGCCTCGACACCGAGGAGGCGGCCCGGCAGATAATGCAGGACCACTATGTGACGGATTTCGCGAATGCCGACGGTCTGATACCTGTGCTTCCGGTTCCGGTGAACCCGACTCAGCCACTGCACACGGACCTGCCCACCGATAACGGCAATAGCGACCAGCCCGGTCCCGGTGGTACCACCACAGATCAGGGCGGCAACCCGAACGGGACGGATACCGGTCAACCGGCGGGGGAGAGCCCCGCCGGGGAGGAGCCCGGCGAGGAGCAGCCCGGCGAAGACACAAGCACCGAACAGCCCACGGGCACTGAGCAGCCCAGTGGAACCCCGACGAGTACAACCCCGTCCACCACCGAGAGTCCGGTGGCCACGACACCGAGTACCACCACTATGCCCAGCACGACCACGTCCGGTCCGGGCGCACCCGGTTCGCCGAGCGGCAGTCCGGTGTCTCCCGGCGCTCCAGGTCAAACGGTCCCCGGCGCCCCGAATCAGGCCGGGGCGCCCGCGGTGGCGTCCACCGGGACCCCTGGTTCCGGTGCGCCGCGCGGCGGTATGCCGGGGATGATGTCGCCGGGGATGGCCGGTCGTGGTCAGCAGGGCACCGACGACGAGAAGCACGAGATCCCGGATTACCTGATCAATGCCGAGAACACCGAGGAACTGCTCGGCGAACTGCCGCCGACGATCCCCGGCGGAGTCCTGGGCGGCGATGTACCGGCCGCGCGGCCGACGGAACGCGACTGAGCGACCGTATGTCCGGGCCGGGCATCCGCAGGCGGCGGCCGCGCCCACGTTAGTGAGGAAACACCACCGACAATGAGCACATGGATCTGGGAGCCGGACGATTTCGCCGCGCTCTGGTACCGCGACGGAATCGACCGGTTCCCGCGGCCGCTGCGTTATCTCAGCCGGTACAAGACGCGTAACCCGTACGAGGCGCACGCCGCGGAGGTGCGCGCCCGCTACGACCGGGACGAGCGCGAAATGATCCGCCGTACGCTGCACACCCTGATCGAGGCAGATCTGCGGATCGAGATCCGGGGTTCGTCGACGGCTACGACGAAAGGCGAGGTCCGGGAGTACCGGGTGGTCGGTGCCCGCGACAGCCATTACGGGATGGTGCTGGCGCAGTCGGCGATCGACGGCACCGACGGTCCGGTGCACGCCCACCTCTTCACCGCGGACCAGCTTCCGAAACGTCTCGCCGGGATGCTGCCCGCTTGCAAAGCCGGTGGCGAGGCGCCCGGCACATTCCACGTCGACGATCTGGGCTCCGACGGTGAGCAGCAACAATCCTTCCGACGCGGGCCCGGCGAACAGTACCGGCGGCTGGCGAGACGTCCCGCCGACGGTGGCGGTGGTGCCGGCCTGCGGGTGGGCTCTGTCCTGGACCGGCCGATGCCGTGGTACCGATTCCAGTGGTACGACATCACCGGCGACGGGCGTTATCTGGAGAGACGGACCCGCGAACACGTCAGTGTGCGGCCCGCGGGTGTGCAGGATTTCGCGGCCGGGTTTGCTGAGTGGATCGACCGCGCGTTGCGCCGACTCCGTGACGAGGAACCGGACGTCTGGTAAGTCCCGTGGTGGTTGCGCCGGTATCGGTGGCACGGCCCTACTGGCAATGAATTGGGTTGCGTGCCAAGCAGTGACTTGATTATTCATCGAGGTACCGTGCGATCTCGGCAAGGGAAGACGCCGTGTGCAGGTATTCGCCGTCGGTGGCGTCCGCCAATACCCATCCGGTGGGTGTGCCCGGCGCGCGGAGCAGTTGGTATCCGGCGTTCTGGGCGCGCGCCGCCACGGCGGCGAAAGCTGCGGTGGCGGGGCCGCGGTCCGGGGCGGTGGTCACTGTGGTTTCTTCCGGTCGGGTGGGTTCCACCGGTCGATGGCGCCGGCGATGCGAACGAGGGTCGCAATATCGGCGGGGGATTTCCACAGCGGCGCTGGTGGAAAAGAAATGCGACCAGGGATTCGCTGGGGGAGATTCTCATTCATCCTCGGGGCTCCTTCCTTTGTTCGGTCAATAGCCCAGATATTCCCGGTCTCCGGGGATCAGGCGGCGTTCTTCGATCAGCCGAGCCTTTGCCTGCCGCTTGAGCGGACATGCGATCAGGAGACAATCAATATGCAATTGCATGACGATGTGTGCGTACGGCACGGTCATCGCCGGAATGCGCCGGTGATCGGTCACCGGTAGGTCGAATAGCATTGGGACCTCGCAGGTTCGGGGATCGGCATGTCGGCAGAACGGGCTCCGGAAGAGTCCGATATCAGTTCTTGTGGAGGCTTCCGTGGTGGAAGATTCCGTGGCGGAAGGGTTTCTTTCGTTCTTCGGCATGATCAGTAGATCATCCGCTTCCGAAAATGTGGAGAGGGTCGTAAGATTCCGTCGCACAATGGATTTGATCCGGATGGATCGGTAATTCCGAGCAGTTCGACTGTTCCATTCGACATGACATAACCCCGAGTAACGCTAACGAAAGGCGATGCCCCTATGTCGATCGAACCGAACCCACCCACCCTGCCGCGCCGCGTCCTGGGACGCCGTCTGCGGGAGATGCGCGAGCTGAGGGGATTGACTCGCGCACATGCCGCGCGCAGATGCGAGATGGGTGCTCAAACGCTGTGGCGTTTGGAAACCGGGCGAAACAGTGAGACCAAGAAGATCGTCGTCAACGCTCTGTGTGATGTGTACGAGGCAAGTGCCGACGATCGTCGCGACCTGCTGTGGCTGGTCGACGAATCCCGTAAGGACGGATGGTGGCAATCATATGCCGACGCTGTAGTGCCGGAGGTGGAGATGTATCTCGACCTCGAACAGGCGGCGTGTGGCGTATTCACCTGGCAGACGATGACTTTGCCCGGGCTGGTACAGACTCCTGGCTACCGTCGCGCCATGTGGGATATCGCGAAGACGCTCGGGAATCCGGTCGATCTGGATCGGGAAGTTCTGCTGCTCGAGCGACGCCAAGAGCGGCTGCGTGACTCATCAGGTTTCGCCTTGGGCGTGGTGCTGAGTGAGGCCGTACTCAGGCATCCGGTCGGCGGTGCCGAGGTCATGGCTGAACAGCTGGGCCACCTTGTCGGACTGAGTGACCTGCCGAATGTGTCGTTGCAGGTGGTGCCGCTCGATGCTCCGGATCACCTGGGATTGAATGCGAAGGACTTTATCCTCCTGGAGTTTCCCGAACATCTGAATCCAGTGCTCACGGAACCGCCTGTCGTATACGTCGAGGGCTTCACCGGGGCCTTGTACTTGGACAAGCCGGGCGAGATCGATCGATATCAAGCGGCCCGTGAGTCCATTCTGCACGTAGCATTGGACGAGCGAGACACACATCGCCTCATAGAGGCGGCGGCGAGGGAGCACCGGCGATGAACAAGGACCTATCCGGCGCAGCATGGTACAAGAGCAGCCGTAGCGCGAGTGGCAAGGAATGCGTCGAAGTTGCCCACCTGCGCAGCGGTCTGGTGGGTGTGCGCGACTCGAAGAACCCGACCGGGCCGGCCCTGGTCTTCGGCCCGGCTGCGTGGGATGCGTTCACCGCTGCTGTCGGTGACGGCGGCTTCGGGGCTGCCTCCTGACCGACATCCCTATTCGACTATCTGACCCCGCCCCGGGACATTCTCCTGGGCCGGGGTTTGTCGTTCCCACGGGTAGGTGCGGCGAATCCCGGCTCGTCTCCATCCGATAGGTCTTCGCGATGCCCGGACCCCAGCTGTGCGTGCGTGGCGCGCCGACGAGTCGGGTTACGTAACCGCCACCCGCGCAATCCGTTTTTAACTCCGGCGCTGTGCTCGGGAAATATCGTCTTCCTACGGTTTCGATAGTCATTCGAAACTAGTGATGAGGGGTCGACGATGCGCGACGCGGCCGAGGCCGAGATCATGGCCAAGCAGTTGAGGGACGAAGGTGTGCGGTTCGGTATCGCGGGATATACCGATCTCCACGGCAACATCAAGGGGAAGATGGTGCCGATCGATCATTTCGTGCAGATGTCCCAGGGGTCGGAGCTGTTCACCGGGGCGGCGCTCGACGGGTTGCCGCAGGAAGTCAATGATGAGGAGCTCTCCGCGCATCCAGATCTGGACCGCGGGTTCGTGCTGCCGTGGCGTAAGGACGTCGCCCTGTTCCTGTCCGATCTCTACGTCGGTGGCGAGCCGTTCGAAGCTTCTACGAGAAACGTCCTCGGGCGGCAGATCGAGGCGGCCGAACAGCTGGGCTATCGGTTCGACCTCGGTGTCGAGACGGAGTTCTTCGTCCTCGAAGACGGTCCGACGGGTCCGCGCAGCCTCAGCGAACGGGATACGCTCGACAAGCCCTGCTACGCGGTGCCCACACTGCTGGACAATCTGGGCTGGCTGCAGGAACTCGTCGACCATATGAACGACCTGGGCTGGGATGTCTACTCGTTCGATCACGAGGATGCGCAGGGCCAGTTCGAAATCGACTTCGCCTATGCCGACGGTCTGTCGATGGCCGATCGTGTCGCGTTCTTCCGGTTGATGGCCAACGAGGTCGCCCGGAAGCACGGCGCCTACGTCTCGTTCATGCCGAAGCCGTTCGCCGACCGGACGGGCTCGGGCGCGCATTTCAACATGTCGCTGGCGGCGCTGGACGGTAGCGGGAACCTGTTCGACTCCGATTCGGACCCGCGGCAGGCCGGGCTCAGCGCGATCGGATATCACTTCGCGGCCGGGATCCTCCGGCACGCCGCCGCGATCTGCGCGGTGATCGCGCCGACGGTCAACAGCTACAAACGCCTGGTACGCCAGGGCAGTATGTCCGGGTCGACCTGGGCGCCGATCTTCGCCAGCTGCGGCAACAACAACCGGACGAATATGTTGCGCATTCCGCTCGGCGGTGGCCGTGTCGAGTGCCGGGCGGTGGATTCGGCTTCCAACCCGCACCTCGCCGCGGCTCTGCTGCTGGCTGCCGGATTGGAGGGGGTGCGCGACGAACTCGAGTTGACGCACTTTCACACCGAGAACCTCTACGAAGTCGATCCGGCCGACTACGAGCGGCGTGGACTTTCCCTGCTTCCGCGCACACTCGAGGAGGCCGTGGACGCGTTCGAAGCCGATCCGTTCACCAAGCAGGTGTGCGGGGAGAAGCTGTGGCAGTCGTTCATCGACCACAAGCGCGGTGAATGGGAATCGTATGCCACCGCGGTGACCGACTGGGAGCGGAACCGGTACCTGAAGTTCTTCTGAGCGGGTGCGTGCCGAGGACCCGGTGGTGACCATGAGTTCCGACCACACCGAGCGGAAAACGCTGCGCCTGCCGACATTCCCGTTGCTCTCCGGAGCCGCGCTGCACGACGCGCGGATCGCCTTCCGGACCTACGGATCGCTCTCGCCCGCGGGCGACAACGCCGTACTGCTGTTCACCTACTACACCGGTGACGATCTCAGTTATGCGGCGTGGATCGGTCCGGGGCGGCCGATCGACCCCACCGAACACTTCGTGATCGTCGTCAACCATTTCGGTGGTGGGATTTCGTCGTCGCCCTCCACGAGCGGCCGCGATTTTCCGCCGGTGCAGGTCGGCGACGGGGTGCGGGCGGCGGAGCTCGTCCTCGACCGGCTGGGCGTGCGGGAATTGCGTCTCGTCGCCGGGTGGTCGCTGGGAGGTATCCATGCGCTGGACTTCGCGGCCCGGTGCCCGGAGCGTGCGGCCGCTGTGTTCGCGCTGTGTTCCGCGGCGCGGTGTTCGCCGATCAACGAGGTCTTCCTCGATTCGGTCGGTGTCACGCTGACAACAGGGTGCAGGCCCACTGCGGCAGGCGAGCCGGCGGAATCGGCGCGACTCGATATGTTCGGCCGCGTCTACGCCGGGTGGGCCTACTGCGAGCAGTTCTTCGCCGAGGAGATATACCGCGAGTTCGGTTACACCAGCCCGGCCGATGTACTCGCGCGGTGGGGCACCGATCACCAGGCCATGCATGCCGGGAATCTGCTGGCGGCACTGGAGATGTGGCGGGCCGCCGACGGCGGCGGGAGCCTCGGCGCACTGCGCGACCGGCTCGGCAACATCACGGCCCGCACCGTGCTCATGCCGTCGGTGACCGACAGCTACTTCACGGTCGCCGAGAACCACCTCGAGGCCGCCTGGATCGCCGACGGGCAGGTCCGCGAACTGGAGTCGCCACTGGGGCATATCGCCGGCCGGCCCGGTATCCGGGCCGCGGAGCAGGAGCAGGTCGACGCGTGCCTACGCGAACTCGTGCGGAGGCCGTGACAACACCGGCGCCGCAGGAAGGACATCAACGATCGAGATGAGGAGAACGAACAAGTGTCACTCAATGTCGTAGTCGCCGGGCTACCCAAGGCGGTACAGAACGCCGAGGATCCCGACGACGGAATATGGTTGACCGCCGACCAGAAGCTCCGCATCACCGGCGTCACCGAAGACGTGTGGCTGGAACATATTCCGGTCTCGCAGCTGAACGCCGGCGCGGCGCCGCAGCGTCCACCGCACGCGATCATGGTCGAAACCAGCGGGACCAAGAAGGAAATCGAGATCGAACAGGGCATCCTGAAGATGCCCGGACTGCAACAGCTGTTCAACCCGGACCTGAAACTGCTGCAATCGATGAGCGCGGGTGCCGAACACCTCGTGGGAATCGTGCCCGAGGGCGTGGTCTTGGCGAACGCTTCCGGCGTGGCCGCCAATGCCATCGCCGAGACCGTGATCGCGGGCATCCTCGCCCAGGCGAAGATGCTGCGGGAGCGCTGGGAGCACCAGGCGGCGCGGGCCTGGCAAGAACTTCCAGCCCGCGAACTGGACGGATCGACCATGACGGTGCTGGGCACCGGCAGTATCGGCGCGCGAACGGCGACGATCGCGCAAGTACTCGGCATCCGGACGATCGGCATCAACCGTAGTGGTCACGCGGTGGCGGGATTCGACGAAACGCTGCCCACCGGCGGGCTGCACGACGCGCTGGCCCGCTCCGACTACCTGGTGATCGCCGCGCCGCTGACCCCGGCCACCCGCGGGCTCATCGACGCGAAGGCGCTGGCGGCGATGAAACCCGGCGGATGGGTCGCCAATGTCGCCCGTGGCGCGATCCACGATGCCGGCGCGCTCATCGACGCGCTGGAACAAGGACAGCTCAGCGGGGCGCTCATCGACTGCCACAGCACCGAGCCGCTGCCCGCCGACGATCCGCTGTGGAAGGCACCGGGCGCCCAGGTGTTCCCGCACGATTCGCACGCATCCCAGCTGCTGGGCGATCGCCAGGTCGACCTGTTCGCCGACAACCTGCGGCGCCTGGTCGACGGACGCGATTTCCGCAATGTCGTCGATCTCTCGCTCGGGTACTGAGGAGGCGACCGTGAATATCGGATTCATCGGGCTCGGTGTGATGGGCAAGCCGATGGCGGGACATCTCCTCGATGCCGGTCACGAAGTAGTGGTGTTCAACCGTTCGCGCGCGAAAGTCGACCAGCTCGTGGCAGCCGGCGCGGTGGGTGCCACGAATCCGGCGCAGATCGGGGAGAAGGCCGATGTCGTCGTCACCGTGCTGCCCGACTCGCCCGACGTCGAAGCGGTACTGTTCGGCGCCGACGGGGTGGCCACCACGCTGCGTCCGGGAACATTGGTAATCGATTGCAGCACAATAGCTCCCGAAGCCGCGCGACACATCGGTGCGCGGCTGACCGAACGGGATGTGGCATTCGTCGACGCACCGGTCAGTGGTGGTGAGGCCGGCGCGGTAGCCGGAACTCTCGCGGTCATGATGGGGGGCGAGACCGAGGCGGTGCGCCGGGCCGGCGAGGTACTCGACGCCGTCGCGGCGACGATGGTGCACGTCGGGCCCGCCGGGGCGGGACAGCTCGTGAAGGCCGCCAACCAGATGCTCGTCGCGGGCAATATCGCGCTGGTGGCGGAGGCCGTGTCGTTGCTGCGGCGCACCGGCGTGGAGGTGGCGGCCGCGCTCCGGGTGCTGGGCGGCGGTCTGGCGGCCAGCAAGGTCCTCGAGGTGAAGGCGCCGAAAATGCTGGACCGCGATTTCGCGCCCGGATTCCGGCTGGACCTGCACCACAAGGATCTGAAGATCGCGCTGGCCGCCGCCGAGCAGGCGCAGCTCGCGGTCCCGGTCACCGGCCTCGTCACCCAACTCGTGCACGCGCTGCGGTCGGCCGGCGACGGCGGACTGGATCACGGCGCGCTCATCAAGGCATTCGAACGGCTCAACGGAATGTCGCCGGACAGTCCGTGAACCGTCCGCGGTCCGCATCGCCGAGGCCGCACACCGATCGGAAGGAAGAAATCGTGCCGACAGCATTGATCTGTGGCGGGGGAGTCGCGGGGCTCTCGTCCGCCCTGCACCTGAAACAGCGGGGCTGGAAAGTCCGGATATTCGAGACCGATTCGGAACTACGCACCGCCGGTGTGGGGCTCAACATCTGGCCCAACGGAGTCCGGGTCATCGACGGGCTCGGGCTGGGTGCCGAATTCCGGTCGTTCGCCGCGGAGATGCGGCGGTGGTGGACGCTCGACAGCGACGGCACCCGCACCTCGGATACCGAGGTCGGGCACTGGACCGAACGCCTCGGTGCGCCGGTCACCGGGGCCCGGCGGCGGCGCTTGAACGCCATGCTCGCCGACGCGCTGGACCCCCACGAAATCGAGTTCGACACCACCGCCGTGGGATACGCGCAGACCGACGAGAAGGTGGAGGTGCACTTCGACGACGGCCGGACCGCGGAAGGAGATCTACTGCTCGGCGCGGACGGTATCGGATCGCGGATCCGCAACGCGATGCTGGGCGCGGCCCCGGAGTTCACCGACGAAGGGATCGTGCGGTGGCGGGGAGTCTTCGAACTCGCCGCGGCCGGGGTCCCGGTGAGCGTGCAGGCCGATGTCTACGGGGCGGAGGGCCATTTCGGGTGGATCCCCATCGATACCACCCACGCCTACTGGTACGGCTCCGTCCACGGGCTCACCACGTTCGAAGAATTTCGCGCCGTCTACGACACCTGGACCGGCACCCCGGTGCCCCGGATCATCGCGAGCAGCGAACCCGACAGCATCATCGGCCGCGAGATCGGGCACTACCGCGAGCACCTGCCGCGCTGGGTGGACGGGCGGGTGGCCCTGATCGGTGACGCGGCGCATCCGATGTACCCCGGGATGGCGCAGGGCGCCAATCAAGCGCTGATCGACGGGCAACTGCTCGCGCAGACCCTCACCGCGCACGGAGACGTTCCGGGTGCGCTGAGGGATTTCCAGGAGCAGCGAATTCCGGTGGCGAACAAGATGGTCGACTATTCACGGCTGCACTTCGACTACGCGCGCACCCGCAAGGAATACCGGTCCGGTGTGGGCAATCTCCAGATCAACCGCTACCTGGAGTTCGAATCATGACGGCCGTCGGCGCGATGCCGCTACCCCGCCGGCGGGCCACCGTGACGTTCGCGCTCGACGGGCGCGTGCAGGCCGCGGCCTTCCTCGTGGCCCTGATCGGACTCCAAGAGGTCCTGACCCGTACCGGTATCCTGCCGTCCGGATACTTTCCCCCCGCGAGCGAGATCGCGGCCGCACTGGCCGGGGAGCTGGGCGGGCCGGCGCTGGGCCCGGCCGTGTCGAGCACGGTCGTCACCTGGTTGTCGGCGCTGAGCATCTCCGTAGTCCTCGGTACCGTCGCGGGAATCGTGCTCGGCCTGTTCGCCCCGGTCGAAGCGCTGCTACGGCCGGTGATCGAATTCTTACGGCCGGTGCCGTCGGTCGCCCTGATCCCGCTCGTGGTGCTCACCATCGGGACCGGCTCCCAGAGCGCCCTGTTCCTCGCGGTCTTCGCGGCGTTCTGGCAGGTACTGGTACCGGCGATCGCCGGGGTGCGGGCGGCGCACCCGGTCGCGCTGGAGACCGCCCGGTCCTACCACCTCACGGCCTGGCAGCGGATCCGCTGGATCCAGCTACCGAGCATGCTCCCATACCTGGCCACGGCGATCCGGCTGGCGACCTCGACAACGCTCATCCTCGTGGTCACCGCGGAGATCATCATCCAGATGCCCGGTATCGGCTACGAGATCACGATGGCGCGCTCCGCGGGAAACCCGGCGCGGATGTACGCCTACATCGCGTTGAGCGGTCTCGCCGGGATCGCGCTGAACGCGCTGATGCGCCGGGTGGAGCGCCGGGCGCTGGCGGCGCAGGGACCGGAGGAGATCCGATGAACGGGTTGACGGCAGTATTGTCCACCGGCCGTGGCCGGACGGTCCTGGGCGTGGTCGGCGCATTCGGCGCGCTGACGGCATGGTTGCTGCTCTCCGCGCACAGCGGCAACGCCTACTTTCCCGCACTCTCGGAGATCGTCGCCGAGGCGGGCGAGTACTGGACGACACCGGAAGGGCTGGCCAATATTCGCGCCAGCCTGACGACTCTCGGCGCGGGGCTGGCGATCGCGGTGGTTGCCGGGGTGGGGCTGGGGCTGGTGATCGGGCAGCTCGCGTTGGTCGAGCGCATGGTCTCGCCGACGCTGGAGTTCGCCCGGGCGATACCCAGTACCGCCCTCATCCCGTTCGCGATGATGCTCTTCGGGGTCGGGCCCGAGATGAAGATCTTCCTCATCGCGCTGGGCTGTGTCTGGCCGATACTCCTCAGCACCGCCGACGGTGCCCGCCGGCTGGATACCACGATGATGGCCTCGGCACGAGCGTTCGATATCTCCGGACTGCAACGTCAGGTGTATGTCGTGTTCCCGGCGGTGCTGCCGCGCGTGCTCGTCGGTGTGCGGATCGCGATCCCGCTCAGTCTCATTCTCATGGTGACGAGCGAGATGGTCGGCGCGCAGCAGGGGCTCGGGTTCGTCATCACGCAGGCGCAGGCGACATTCCAGCTGCTGACGATGTGGTCGGGAATTCTGGTCCTGGGAATTCTCGGATTCCTCATGACCGCCCTCTACGCCTTGGCCGAACGGCGTTTGCTGCGGTGGTGCGACCCGCGGCGGGCCGGCACGCGGTGACGCCGCGGTCCTTTTCACACAAGTTGTACCCACCGAAAACGAAAGGCAGGGGCCGATGCTCATCGTGTCGAACCTCGAGAAAACCTACCCGGGCAAAGGCGGCGGCTTCACCGCGGTGGCCGATATGTCCTTCAGTGTGGAGAACGGGGAACTGTTCAGCATTGTCGGCCCCTCCGGCGCCGGGAAAACGACTCTCCTGCGGTGCATCGCCGGGCTGGACCGGCCGACCAGCGGTTCGGTGACCTTTCACGGCCGGCGCGTCGACGGCCCGCCGCCCGATTTCGCGGTGGTCTTCCAGGATTACGCGCGCTCGCTGCTGCCGTGGATCACGGTGGCCAAAAATGTCGAACTACCACTGATGAAAAAGGGAATCGGCACGGCCGACCGCCGGGCGCGAGTCGAGCGGGCGCTGGCGGAGGTCGGGCTGGCCGAGGCGGCGCACAAGAAACCGTTCCAGCTCTCCGGTGGTATGCAGCAGCGGGTCGCGATCGCCCGCGCGATCGCGTACCGCCCGCAGGTGCTCATCATGGACGAACCCTTCGCATCCGTCGATGCGCAAACCCGCGCCGACCTCGAGGACCTGCTGCTGCGGGTGCGCGACGAAACCGGGACCACGGTGCTGTTCGTGACGCACGATGTCGACGAATCGGTGTATCTGAGCCACCGGGTGGCGATCGTGACGCGCTCACCGAGTTGTGTCGCCGAAATCGTCGATATCGGCCTGCCGGATCGCCGGGATCAGATCGGAACCAAATCCCTCCCCGAATTCGCGCACCTGCGCGCCCACGTATTCAGCCGGATTCGCGAAATGGTCCGCACCGACGCGGCCCTGCTCGGCGTATGACACGAAATCATCAAGGAGAAAACGATGTTCACCAGACTTTCCCGCGCGGTGCGCTACGGGGCTTTCGCTGCGGCCGCAGCGGTGGTAACGGCGTGCGGTGGCGGCGGTAGCGCCGATTCCGCGTTGGCCGACGGGGAACTCGCCGAGGTCGAGGTGGGAACGATTCCCGCGATTCTCAGCGCCCCGCTGTTCGTGGGAATCGAGGAGGGGATCTTCGAAAAACACGGCCTGCGGGTGTCGGTGAATTTCGCCGACGGCGGGGCCGCCGTGATACCCAGTGTGCTCAGCGGTGAGAACCAGTTCGGCTACTCCAACACGGTCAGCCAACTCGCCGCGATAGATTCGGGGTTGCCGTTACAGCTGGTGCAGCCGGCGTGGGCGCCCTGCTGTACGCCCGAGGAAGACGACCACGGTGTGCTCGTCCTGCCCGGCAGCGGCATCGACGAGCCGAAGGATCTGGCGGGCAAGAATATCGCGGTCAATACGCTGCAGAATATCGGCGAGGTGCATATCCGCCGGGCCCTCGACAAGCTGGGCGTGAACCACGAGGGCCTGACGTGGACACAGCTTCCGTTCTCGGATATGGGCGAAGCGCTCGAACGCGGTGATGTCGACGCGATCTGGGTCTCGGAGCCGCATCGCACGCCCGGCCTGAACAAGGGCTGGAAGCAGATCATCGCCCCCGGCGTCCAGTCGTTCCCCGACCAGGTGAGCGGCTATTATTCGACCTCGCGGCAGTTCGCGGAATCGAACCCGGCGGTCGTCAAGGCCTTCCGCGAGGCGATGGTGGAAGTCAATACCTTCGCCCAGGAAAATCCCGCTCGAGTGGGTGAGGTGGCCGTCGCGGAAATGGGTATCGACCCCGCTATCATCGACCAGGTCAATTTCCCCAAATTCCCCACCGCGGACGACGGCCGGGCAATCCGCGATTACGGCGCGGCGGTCGTCGAATACGGCCTGATCGAGGAGGAGCCGGCGGATTACGACGCACTGTTCGCCGCCACGGACTAGCGGTCCGGACCATCGGATGCCTGTGCGCACTGATTGCGAAACATCCGGTGCCGCAGACAGACCCGACGAAAGCGGGGAAACGTTGTCGAGTGCCGACGGGGCGGAATCGCCTACCATTGCCCTATGACCAGAGTGCCAGCGCAAGGGGGGCGTCCGCGGCGAAGCGGGGTAGTCGTGGACGACCCCCGTGGCGATATCCTGACGGCCGCCGCGGAGTTGTTCGCGGCGAAAGGTTTCGGGGCCACCCGGATGGGCGCGATTGCCGAGCGGGCGGGTCTGGGTCAATCCTCGCTGTATTACTGGTTCAAATCCAAAGACGAGATCCTGCGGGAAATCATGGACCAGAATCGCGCCTCACTGGAAGCGGCGCGAGCATTGTCACGGCACGATTCTCCGGCGGCGGTGCGGTTGTATATCGTGCTCTATCGGGATGTGATCCAGATGTGCACGGCACCACTGAATTTCTACGATCTGGAGGAGGCAGCGAAACAGCAGCCGGAGGTGTTCCGTGATTTCCAGGGCGACTACGACGAGTTGTCGGCGCGGCTGTGCAGCATTATCGAAGCAGGGGTGGCGTCCGGTGAGTTCATCGACGTCGCGCCGGCGGAGTTCGCGCGGACAGCGCTGAGCCTGAACGAGGGTAGCCAGTACCGGTTCCACGCCCAGGGCAAGGGCAGGGACGAACTGCACGCGTTTGCGGATGCGGCAGCGAGAACGTCGCTGCGGGCGGTGATGGCGGATGTCGGGGCGTTGGCGGGTGTGCAGGAAGCCGCTCGCCACGGCATCGCCGGATTCCGGAGCTGCCCGGACGTGCCCGTGGGGTGAATCCCACACCGGAGCGGGCGGCCGGGCAGCGCCGGATGGCGAATGCGCGAACCGGGCATCGGACGGTTTCCGGCTGCCACTCGAACGAGATGACCCCGCCCCGGGCGATACACCCGGGGCGGGGTTTGGCCTTCCGTCCGTCGGTGCGCGTCCGGCCGCTCGCGGGGCGTCACGCGACGTGCGAGACCCTTCGCTGCGCTCGATTGCGCTAGGCGTGCGCCCGCAGTGCGGCGATGAGCCATTCCGCGCCCGGGACCATCGGCGGGCGGGCGGGCCAGCCGTTGATGATCCCGAGCAGTGTCCAATAACGCTCGACCCGGCGGTCGGTGAACGTGGCCATCCGGTCGGCGAGGGCGGTTCGGTCGGTGCCGTCCGGGATCTCGCGGGCGAGGATCTCGGCCGCCGCCGCCGAATCCGGTGCGATACCGGCCTCCAACGCGGCCACACCGGCCGCTATGGCGGCGGTGCCGGCGGTTGTCTCGGCTTCGGGCACCTGTGCGTCGGCGTCGGCGCCCGTGACGGCCATCTCCCGGCAGCGGTCGCGGAAGCCCTGGTCGCGGACCAACTCCGCCAGTTCGATCCAGGCGTCGACCTGTTCGGGTGACGGATCGTCGGGCAGGGTGGCCGGCATCGACCGCATACCGTTCGCGATATGAGCGCCGGGGGCGTCCGGGTCGATTCCGGCGAACGCCTCGTCGACGAAATCGTCGATGATCCGCTGGCGTTCGGTGGCGGACAGGGTGGCGAGTTCGTGCATGATTCTCAACTCCTCGGTCGTGCTGTTGCGGTGCGCGACCGACCGCAGTACCGCGCGCCGGACCCGCAGCGTGCGGATCTCGGCATCCAGCGCCCGCGCATGCGCGGCCGCCACCTCGGCCAGGCTGGTCTGCCGGTCGAGCACCGCGCGCACGGTGGCCATATCGATATCCAGCTCACGCAGGGTGTGCACCAGCTCGAGCCGGGCGGCGGCCTCGACGTCGTAGAGGCGGTACCCGGCCGGGCTGCGGGTGGTGGGCGGTACCAGTCCCTCGTCCGACCAGAACCGGATGGTCCGGGCGTCGAGGCCGGTGTGCCGGGCCAGCTCGCCGATGGTGAACAGGATGTCGCGGTCGGTCACGGATACAGCCTGAACCTTCCAGCGGGTGGAAGGTCAAGCCCGCCGCGCGAGCGCTACCGAGGTGTGGCCGGAGTCCACTGTTGCGCCGGTGATACGCCGGGCAGTGGTTTGCCGATAACCGCGAGCGGGACGTAGAAGTTCACCTCACCGATCACCATGGCGAGCGCGGCGATCTCCCGGTCGCTGTAGTGGGCCGAGACCTCCTCGTACAGGGCATCGGTAACGCGTTCGCTCCCGGACGAGGGCTGGAGGACCGCTTCGACCAAGGCCAGTGCGGCGCGTTCGGCCTCGGAGAAGTACGGCGAGGTCGGCCAGGTGGCCACCGCGGCGATCCGTTCCTCGGACTCGCCCTGCTTGCGCAATGCGCCGGTGTGCAGGACGGCGAGATAAGTACTCCCGACGACCTGCCCGGCGCGGAGCTGTACCAGTCCGACAGTGGCCGGTGCGATCGTGCCGTTACCGGTCACGCCGCGCAAGGCGGCAGAGACCTGGCCCATCTCCGGGACGAGCTGAACCGGATTCGGCATCCGCGAGACCCGAACCTGCTCCGCAGTTGTCATTGTCAATGTCCTTCCATCCATCGACAGCCGATGGTGCAGCCGTCGCCTGACCTCAACGATCAGTTCGGGGAACTGGAGAAACAACGGCGAAGTGTGCAACGCTGCGTTAACCGCTGTGTTGACATGCGAGGTAGACGTGGAGATTCGTGATATCGAGATCTTTCTGACGCTGGCGGAGGAGTTGCACTTCGGTCGCACTGCCGCCCGGTTGCATGTCTCGGTCGCACGGGTCAGCCAGGCGATCAAGAAGCAGGAGCGCGCGATCGGTGCGCTGTTGTTCGATCGGGACAATCGCACGGTCCGGCTCACCGCGGTAGGCGCGCAGTTGCGCGACGATCTCGTCCCGGTCCGCGCCGGCCTGGAGACGAGTCTGCGCCGGGCGCGCCTGTCCGCGACCGGCAAAGCGGGGGTGCTCCGGGTGGGCTCACTGATGCTCAGCGGCTATGACCTCGAGAAGTACTGGTCCCGTTTCCGCGACCGGTATCCGCAGTGGAACATCCAGCTGTCGTTCGCGCGTTTCGTCGATCCGTTCGCCGGTTTGCGCCGAGGTGATCTCGACATCTTGATCGCGTGGCTACCGATCGAGGAGCCGGACCTGACCGTCGGGCCGACGATCACTGTCGAGCGGCGTGTAGTCGGGGTGGCAGCAGATCACGAACTGAGCATCGAAGAGTCGGCCCCGTCGACTGTGCTGCGGGATTTCTGTCACCCGACCACGGAATCGGCGCCGGATTATTGGGTGGACAGTTTCATATCGGCACAGGCCCGGAAGAAGGCACATATCGAACGCACCCGCGTCGTCACCAATACCGAAGAACTGGTTCACCTGACCGCCACCGGAGAAATCGTCACGGTCCAGCCTCGGCACGCGGCCCGCTACTGGAATCGCCCGGACCTGCGCTGGTTACCGGTCCCGGATCTGCTCCCACTCAGCTACGCGCTGGTGTGGCGCACCACCGCGGAAACCGACGCGATCAGGGCGTTCGCCGATGTCGTGCGCGAACTCGGGCCACGGTACGAATAGCGGTCGCGACAACGCCGAGCGGCGCGGTACTCGCCGGGCGGTCACCTCGACATCGCTCGCTCCGTCGGGTTTCCGGCCGGACTGCGGGTGGGAGCTGAACCGAACCCGCGGCCCGTCGGTACCGGATGGTGGGGGCGTCGCGGCCACCTCGGTTTACCGCGTCAGCGTGAAACCCTCGTAGCCGTCGGCGGCGACCTGGTCGCATTTCTCGCGGAAGGCACCGACGCCGCCGATGTAGGCGTACATCACCCGGGGTTTTCCGGGTACGTTCGACCCCACGTACCAGGAGTCCACCTTCGGGTACAGCGTCATATCGCCGACCTCGCCGACGTGGCGGGTCCATTCCTGCTCGGCGGCGACCTCGGCTTCCATGGTCGTGAGGCCCTGGGACCGCATCGCGACGATCGCGTCCGCCACCCAGTCGACATGCTGCTCGATGGACACCAGCATGTTCGACAGGACCGCCGGGCTGCCCGGGCCCGTGATCGTGAAGAGGTTCGGGAAGCCCGCCACGGCGAGACCGAGGTAGGTGACGGGCCCGGCCGCCCACTTGTCCCGCAGCCGTGCGCCACCCCGGCCGCGAATATCGATCGCGTCGAGCGCACCGGTCATCGCGTCGTATCCGGTGGCGTAGATGATGTCGTCGAACTCGAAACTCTCCTGCGTCGTCGCGAGCCCGGTCTCGGTGATCTCGGTGAGCGGGGTCGCGCGAACATCCACCAGCCGGACATTGGGGCGATTGAAGGTCTCGTAGTAGTTCGTCCCCAGGACCGGGCGTTTGACGCCGAACAGGCCGGTGGGCTGAAGGAGCCGGGCGACAGCGGGGTCCGGCACGATTTCGGCGATGCGGTCGCGGATGAACTGGGCGGCGGTCTCGTTGGCGGCTTCGTCGGCGAGGGTATCGGTGAATCCGGTCAGCATGCTGACGAGTTCGCTGTTCTTGTCCTCCCATACGCTGCGGTAGAAGGCATTTCGCTCGTCCTCGCTCACCTCGAGCGCACCCTTGGTGGCTTCGGGCCGGGCGATACCGAACGACGATTCCCGGTTGGCCTTGCGCACCTCGCGGTAGCGCGATTTGATATCGCGCTGGAATTCGGGATCTATCGGGTGGTTACCGGCGGGCAGTACGTAGTTCGCGGTCCGCTGGAACACGGTGAGCTGTTCGGCCACCTCGGCGACGAGCGGAATCACCTGCACCCCGGAGGAACCGGTACCGATCACCGCGACCCGGCGATCGGTGAAATCCACCTCCTGATCGGGCCATTCGCCGGTGTGGAAACTGCGGCCGCGGAAGGTCTCGATACCCGGCACTTCCACCATCTTCGGCTTCGACAGGCAGCCCGTCGCCATGATCGCGAATCGCGCCGAGACGACCTCGCCCTGATCGGTGGTGATCTGCCACCGTGCGGCGGTTTCGTCGTAGACCGCGGTGGTGACCCGGGTCCGCAACCGCACATCCTTACGCAGATCGAAGCGATCCGCGACATGGTTGATGTAGCGGAGCAGCTCCGGCTGCGGCGGCAGCTTCTCCGTCCACTCCCACTCCTGCTCCAGGTCCGGGTCGAAGGAGTAGTTGTAGTACATGCTCTTCACATCGACGCGGGCACCCGGATAGCGATTCCAGAACCACGTGCCGCCGATACCGTCGCCCGCTTCGAACACCTGCACCGAGAGCCCGAGTTCGCGCAATTTGTGCAGCGTGTACAGGCCGGCGAAGCCGGCTCCGACGACGACCGCGTCGATCTCCCGGGCCTGCTGCCCGGTCGATGCTGCGGAATGCTCCGAGGTCATGGTCATCGCGCGACCTGCCTTTCGATGAATAGCCGTGGGACGGGGTGGGGATCAGGTGAGACGCATCGGCGGGCAGGGCGGAAACCGGACCGGTAGCGCCGCCAAGGCGCGGTGGAACTGCCCGGGCCGCCATTCCAATTGGTCCGCGGGTACTTGCGGCTGGATATCCGGCAGGGCATCGAGCAGCAGATCGATGCCCTGGGCGGCGATCGTCCCGGCGAGGGTCTGGGCCGGGCAGGCGTGCGGACCGCCGCCCCACGCCAGATGCGACCGGTTACCGCGCCGGTCACCACCGGTGACGGCGGGGTCGTTGTTGCACGCGGCCAGGCTGATGACCACCGGTTGATCGGCCGGCAGCCAGGTATCGCCGACCAGCTGTGGCTGGATGGGGTAGCTCACGCACCAGTTCGCCAGCGGCGGATCCTCGAACAGGACGGCATCGATGGCGTCGCGGGTGTCCATGGCGCCGCTGAGGACCTCACCGCCGTATTGTTCGTCGGTCATCAATTGCAGCAACGCGTTGAGGATGAGATTGCAGGTCGGCTCCGTGCCCATGGAGAACAGCAGTGCGGCCTGATTCACCATCTCCATGAGATCGAGCCCGTCCGGGTGCCGCAGCAGCTGTGAGGTCAGGTCGTCGCCCGGCTCGGCCTGTTTGTGCTGGACAACGCCGATCAGTGCCTCGACGAAACGCTGCTGCCCCTCCTCGGCGCCCACCCCCTCCATCATCGCGGCCATGCCCTCGTAGGCCGCGGCCGCGGCGTCCTCCGGAAATCCCATCAGTTCGCTCAGCACGCGGAAGGTCAGCGGGTACGCGTAGTCCATTCGCAGGTCGGCGGTACCGCGCTCGCAGAAGCTGTTGGTCAGGTCCTCGGCGGCCCGCGCGACCGCGTCGTGCACCTGGTGCAGGTCGACGGTTTCCAACGCCGCGATGATGGTGCGCCGATATCGCTCGTGTTCCACGCCCGCGGTGCGCAGCGCGTTCTGGCGATAGCCGAGCATCGGCCGCATCGGGCAATCCGCGGCGGCGTTCTTCTCCCAGCGGCGGGAATCGGCGGGAAAATGCGTCTCGTCGTTGAGGATCTGCACCGCCACCTGGTAGCCGATCACGAGTGTCGCCGGCACACCCGGAGCGAGCTCGACCGGTACCAGCGGGCCGTGCCGCCGCATCTCCGCGTAGACGCGGTGCGGATCGTTAGCGAACGCGGGATCATCCAGCCGGACAGAAGTATTGGCGGGTACGGGCGACCTGGGTGTGATCGGGGATTCGCCGCGAAAGCCCGGAACTGCATTGCTCAACGCGTAACCCTCGCAAGCGATGGCGCGTGGTGTTCCTTCCTGCCTGCTGCGGGACGGCCTGGCTCTAGTTGTGTGGGCACGTAAGGACACCTTACCGGAAAGTGTTCCAAGGCAACGGTTTAGCGAAACCTGCACCACAGCTTGTTGCCTGTGGACAGCTGCCGGCGACAGCGTCGGCGCGAAATGAGTTGACCCTCCGTACGCCGATGGCTAGCCTCCCGGTCGTGATGCAGCAGTTCTTCTTCCGTCTCGGGTAGCAACCACCGCGCCGCATTCCGCGGTCACTGTCGCCCTCCGACCGCACTTCGGCATGCGTGGACACCGCCGGAGCGATCGGTCGTACCCGAAACACGAAGAAGGAATTTTCATGCTGTTGCTCGTCTCCGGCGCTTCGGGCGTCGGGAAAACTACCGCCCGGCTCGGCGCCGCGCCCCTGCTGGGTGCCGCTGTCGAAAGCGCCGAACTGTGCACACTCGGTCCCATCCCCGCTGTTCCGACGATCGCCTGGCGGCAGCGACAGGTCGAGGTCGCCGTGCGGCGCGCTGTCGAACTGGAGAAAACAGGCCGGCATCTGCTGTTCGCCGGTGATCCCGTCCCCGCGGGCGAAGCGCTGGCGGCGCCGTCGGCCGACCGGATCGATATCGCGGTCTGCCTGCTGGACGCGGCGGCAGCCACGCAGACCGAACGGTTGCGGGCCAGGCAGGAACCGCCGGAGTTGCTGCCGCTGCATCTCGGCTTCGCCGAGTGGATGCGGCGGCACGCCACCGACCCTTCGTATGTACCCGAGGCGCTCACCGATGACGGTTGGCCGGAGATGTGCTGGGAACGCTGGTCGGGCCGTGATGACCTCACCGGGATATGGGCCATGCACGTGATCGATACGTCGGCACTCGACGCGCAGGACGTCGCGCGAGCACTCGCCGATTGGTGCCGTGCGGCGATCGCGGGAGAGGCGCCGGTGTTCCGCCGGGGCTGGCATACCCGTCGGTGAGTCCGCTGGTCGTTCCCTTCGCCTGGGTCCGGGCGGGGGAACGGCCGCGGTTCAGGCTGTCGGGTCCCAGAGTCCGGCGGCCGTGCCGCGGGCGAGGTGGCCGGCGTAGACCCCGACCTTCCAGGCGATGAGGGAGCGGCACTCCTCCAGGGCCCGGATCTGGGCTTCGACGCGTTGCTGATGGGTATCGAGGAGGCGCAGTCGTTCGGCTTCGTTGCCCGGGCCCTGCCGCACGAGTGCGGCGAATCGTTTCAGATCGGCCAGCGGCATCCCGGATTCGCGCAGTTTGACACAGATGCGCAGCCAGTCGATATCGGCGACGGTGTATCGCCGCCGGCCGCCCGAGGTGCGCTCCACCGGCCCGACCAGCAGGCCCTCGCGCTCGTAGAAGCGCAGGGCGTGCACGCTCAGGCCGGTGCGCTCGGCCACCTCGCCGATGCCGAGTGATTCCGTACGTGTGCCGGGAGCCGCCATACGTCCAGCCTACGACTTGATCTAGACCTCACTCTAGTTTCTAGGGTCGTCGCCATGACCATCATCGAACAGCAGCCGCTCGGCTCCCCCTTCTCCGCCGCCAGCAACGCCCGGGACGTACTGACCGATCTCGACCTCTCCGGTGCTACCGCCCTCGTGACCGGTGGCTACTCCGGACTCGGGCTGGAAACCACCCGCGGCTTGGCGGCGGCCGGTGCCCGCGTCGTTGTTCCGGCCCGCCGGCCGGTGGAAGCCCGCGCCGCGCTCGCGGACGTGGACGGTTGCGAGGTGATCCCCATGGATCTCGCGGACCTCGGCAGCGTCCGCGCCGCCGCCACGCAGATCGGCGCGGCTCTGGACAAGCTCGACCTCCTCATGGCCGTCGCCGGGGTCATGGCGACGCCGGAGCGGCGGGTCGGGCCGGGCTGGGAAGGGCAGCTCGCCGTCAACCATTTCGGGCATTTCGCACTGGTCTGCGCGCTCTACCCACGGCTGGCCGCCGCGGCCGGTGCCCGGGTCGTCGTCAACAGCTCCGCCGGTCATACCCTGACCGATATCCGCTGGCACGACCCGCATTTCCACACCGGCTACGACAAATGGCTCGCCTACGGCCAGGCCAAAACCGCCAACGCCCTGTTCGCGGTGCAACTCGACGCGCTCGGGCGCGACGACGGGGTCCGGGCGTTCGCGCTGCACCCGGGGAAGATCATCACCGGACTCCAGCGGGAGATGACCCGGCAGGAGCAGATCGACCGCGGCTGGATCGACGAGCACGGCACCGTGATCGGCGCCGATTTCAAAACACCCACCCAGGGCGCCGCCACCGGGCTGTGGGCGGCCACCTCGCCACTGCTCGACGGACGCGGCGGGCTGTACCTCGAGGACTGCGAGGTCGCCCGGGTCTCCGCCCCCGGGACACCGATGGACGACGGTGGCGTCCGGGCCTACGCCGTCGACCCCGGCTCGGCCGCCCGCTTGTGGGAACTCTCCGTCGCGGCCACCGGGTCCGCGCCGATTCTGTGAAGGTGCGGCGCCCTGGGGTTCGGGGCTAGCCGAGGATCGCGGTCAGGTCGAGACCGGTGAGGCGGTCGCGGTCCGCGAGGATATCGATGGCGGTGATGCGGTCGCCGGCGACGGTGAAGCCGATGATCGAGAACGGGCTACCGTCGAGAGTGTTGACCAGGCCGGCGCCGCCGTTGACCACGGCGGGGTGGACGGTGCAGGTGGTGGCCATCCGGCGGAAGGTTTCTGCCTGGCCGGCGACGGCGGCGGCGCCGCGGATCACGCGCATCGCTTCGCCGGCGTCGGCGCGCAGGACGACATCGGGGTCGAGCAGGCGCAGTAGGTCGTCGAAATCGCCGCCGCGGGCCGCGGTGAGGAAAGCGTCGACGACGCGGCGTTGACCGGGGAGATCCGGGTCGGACTTCGGGGTCGCGCCCTGGACCCGGCGGCGCGCCTGGCTGGCGAGTTTCTTCGCCGTCTGTGGAGTGCGGTCCACGATCGGCGCGATCTGCTCGTAGGGCATGGCGAACATATCGTGCAGGACGAATGCCAGTCGTTCGGCCGGACTCAGGGATTCCAGCACGACCAGAAGTGCCATGCCCACCGAATCGGCCAGCAGCGCTTCGGTTTCCGGGTCCGGCGTGGTCGCACTGGTGATCACCGGATCGGGTAGGTGCTCGGCCTCGAGGGGTTCCTCGTGCCTGGTGCGGCGGCTGCGCAGCATATCCAGGCAGACGCGCCCGACGACGGTGGTCAGCCAGCCGCCGAGGTTGCCGACGTCGGTGGTGTCGGTGCGGGCCAGTCGTAGCCACGCCTCCTGCACCGCGTCGTCGGCCTCGGCGGTCGAGCCGAGCATGCGGTAGGCGACCGACCGCAGGTGTGTGCGGTGCTCCTCGAACCGCTCGGCCAGGAACTGCTCATCGTGCACGGGGGTCCTCCTCGATCTCGTCTTGTCCCGATGACGAACCGGGAAAGACAAACGTGACCGTATCCCGTCCCCGGTCGTACGACGCCGGTGACCTCCCCACCGCCGTACGGCTCGGCGAAGCCGGCATTTCAACGCTTCTACCTGTGGTTTCGTGTGCAGCGGTCACGTTTTGTGTGCGGCCCGCGTCAGTGCAGCAGAACACGATCCGCGGCGGCGGTCGGAGCCGGACGCTCCTGCCACGCGGGTGTTCAGCGACCACCGACAGGAAGGACATCATGAACGCGATCGAAGTACACGGCACCGTCGCCGACGGATACGAGCAGGTGCGCGCCGAGTTCGCCGCCGTCGTCGCCGCGGAGAACGGGGAATCCGGCGCGCAACTGGCCGCCTACGTCCGCGGCCGGCCGGTGGTGGATCTGTGGGCCGGTGAGGAGGTCACCGGGACCACGCTGACCGGGCTGCACTCGACCTCCAAGGGAGCCGCGGGCCTCGTCGTCGCGCTGCTGATCCAAGACGGAGTGCTCGATATCGACCGGCCGGTCGCGCACTACTGGCCGCGGTTCGGTGCGGCCAGTAAGGAGCTCATCACGGTGCGCGACGTGCTCGTGCACCGATCCGGGATCGTGGGTGCCGACGGGGGCTTCACCGTCGCCGAGCTGGCCGACGAACAGGTCCTCGCCGAACGGCTGGTGGGCCAGCGGCCCTTGTTCGCGCCCGGCAGCGTGCACGGCTACGGCGGGTTCGTCACCTACGCCATCGTCGGCCAGGTCGTACGGGCGGTCACCGGGAGCACCATCCAGGAGCTGTTCGAACGGCGTATTCGCGCACCCTTCGGGTTGGACGTGTACCTGGGCCTGCCCGCGGAACTCGACCACCGCTACCTGCCGATCCTGCCGTGGCGGGCGAGCGCGGAGCAGGAAGCGGCATTCGCCGTGAATTCCCCCAACCCGTACAGCGTGGCCGGTATCTCCTACAACCTCAACGCACGCGGTTTCACCGCCGCCGATGTCATGACACTGCCCAACGACCCCACACTGCGCCGCCTGGGGCAGGGCTCGGCCGGCGGCGTCGGCAGCGCACGAGGTCTGGCGGCGATGTATGCGGCGGCCACCACCGGTATCGACGGGCGTGAGCCGCTGCTGTCGCTGGCGACCGTCGCCACCGTCTCCGCCATCCATTCCACCGGGACGGACCTGGTGCGCGGCGACCGCGCGCCCTACGCACTGGGATTCGAAGCCAAGGGGTTGCTGTATCCGTTCCTCGGCGCCCATGCGTTCGGGCATACCGGCTCTGCCGGATCGGATGCGTTCGCCGATCCGCACAGCGGCCTCACCTACGGCTACACCCGGCGCCGCGCGGCCTTCGCCTTCCAGGCTCCGGAGAACGCGCGGCTGGCCGCCGCCCTGCACCGCGCCGCGACCGGCGCCGAATTCGCCTCGGCCGCCTGATATCTCACCCGACCACAAACTAGGAGTAGTACAACCATGTCCACTCGCACCACTTCGCTGATCCGATCCCGCGGCCTGAAGCTCGCGCGCTGGGTCCCCGTGGCCGCCGTTCTCACCGAGACCGCCGTAGGCGCCTACTGGGATCTCGCCCGGATCTCCTACGTCCGCGACTCGTTCGACCACCTCGGCTACCCCATGTACTTCGCCACCATGCTCGGTGTCGCCAAAACCGCCGCGCTCGCCGCGATTCTCACCCCCGGCCACCCGCGGACCAAGGAATGGGCCTACGCCGGACTGGTTTTCGTCTACGGCGGCGCCGCCACCTCGCATCTCGCCGCCGGTGACGGCCCCGACAAATGGGCCATGCCGCTGGCCTTCGCCGCCTGCACCTTCGCCGCCCGCGCCTGGCTGCCGCAGGGCGGCTCCACCACCGCGACCCTGCGTGCTCTCGGTGGTTCCCGCCGGCGGCCGCAGCCGGCCTGACCCCACGAATTCACCACCACAGATTCACCGAGGAAGGAAACAACCATCATGACCGCGAATATCACCGCCACGCAGGAGACCACCGGCTCCCGGCTGCCCAATCCGCAGCAACTCGTTCCGGAACTGGGCGAGGTCGGGGCGGCACTGTTCAAAGCCACCGGTAACGGGGCGATCCCGCGGACCACGATCGGGCTGGTCCAGCTGCGGGCCGGGCAGATCGTCGGCAGCACCTACCTGGCCATCCTGCACGCGGGTAACCTGCGCACCGCGGGCGAATCCGAGGAACGTATCGCCGCGGTCGCGACCTGGCGTGACGCTCCCTACTTCAGCGCGGCGGAGCGTATCGCGCTCGCCCTGACCGAGGCCGTCCTGCAACCGGCCGCACACGGCGAGCGGGTTCCCGACGAGCTCTACACCCGGGCCGCCGAACACTACGACGACAAGGCCCTGGCCACGCTCGCGATGGTGATCGGCCAGGTGAACTTCTTCGTCCCGCTGGCCCTCATCGGTAAACCGCTGCCCGGCCGGCCGCCCGCCGAACAGTGGAGCCCCGTACCGGCCTGACAGCCGGAGAAGAGTCACCGCCCATAGGGCCGGGCTGTTACTGCCCGGCCCTATGGGCGTTTCGGCGTGCCCGGCGGGCCACGGCGGCGCGGTGGTAGCGCCGCCGGCGCCGCGTGCGAGGCCGTAGCCTCGACAGCATGGACCGGAGCGACGGAACGAGGAGAGCGGGCGATTCCCGTCGCCCGAGCGCCGTGCACCTGCCGGACGCGGCGGAAAAGTCCGTGGCCGGTGACCGGCGATGACCGGGCGATGCACCCGGTTCCTGGGTCCGATTCTGGTCGCCGGCGTGCTGGCCGCATGCACATCCGGTCCGGGCGATCCGGCGGGGCACACGTCGACCGGATCACCGCGCGGACCGTCCCCGGCGGCGGATGGGGCGGTCACCACCATCGCCTCGGGTCTCGCCGCACCCTGGTCGATCGTTTTCCACGGGCAGACACCGCTGGTGAGCGAACGGGATTCGGGCCGCGTTCTCGAACTCGACGCCGAGGGAACCGCGCGGGAGGTCGGGGTGATCGAGAGCGTGGCAGCCTCGGGCGAGGGCGGTTTGCTGGGAATCGCCGTGCGCGAGGACAGCCTCTACGCCTACTACACGGCCGGCAGCGAGAACCGCATCGAGCGGTTCGAACTCACCGGAGCGCCGGGCGGTCTCGGACTCGGCGACGGGGAAACGCTGCTGGCCGGTGTGCCGGCCGCCAGGTTCCACAACGGCGGCCGGATCGCCTTCGGACCCGATGGGATGCTGTATGCCACCGTCGGCGATGCCGGGAACCGCGGCAGTGCGCAAGAGCGCGGCGCGCTCACCGGCAAGATTCTGCGGATGACCCCGGACGGGCGGGTCCCCGCGGACAACCCGTTCCCCGGTTCCCCGGTCTACAGCTATGGCCATCGCAATCCCCAAGGGCTCGCCTGGTCCGCGGACGGCACGCTGTACGCGAGCGAGTTCGGGCAGGACACCTGGGACGAGCTCAACGTGATCGAACCCGGCGGCAACTACGGCTGGCCGGAGGTGGAAGGGATCGCCGGCCGCGGCGGATTCCGCGACCCGGTCCAGCAGTGGCGGCCCGCCGACGCCAGCCCCAGCGGTATGACCGTCAAGGACGGGAGCATCTATCTCACCAACCTTCGCGGCGAGCGACTGCGGCAGATCCCGCTCGACGAACTCGCCACCTCCACCGAGCATCTGATCGGAGAGTACGGACGCCTACGCGACGTCACCGTAGCCCCCGACGGCTCCCTGTGGGTCCTGACGAACAACACCGACGGCCGGGGCAACCCCGCACCCGGTGACGACCGTATCCTGCGCGTCGAATTCGGCAACTGAGCCTGCGGAGGAGCGCCGGCCCTGTTCCCACCTCGGCGCAGCTGTGTCGGGAACAGGTGCTGATCAGCGAGCCTTCACAGCACCAGCCCGGTCAGCTGGGCCCATTCGATCCGAATTCGGATCGGGAGGTCCACGGCGAACGAGGTATCGGGCTTCAGGACAGCGACGGGACGGTAATGACCGACGCCGTGGTCCAGGCCGTAGGTCTCGATAGAGGTGACCTCGGTATCGGAGATACTGACCAGCCAATACCACGGAATTCCGGCCGCCGCGTACTCGCTCATTTTCTCCAGACGGTCCGTTTTCACATGGCTCGGCGAGATGACTTCGACAGCGATCTTGAGGTGGCGGGCAGGTACCGGCCGGACGTCGGGTGGGACACATTCGAACAGCGCGATATCGGGCCGCCGGATGGTGGCGCGGGGAACCTCCCAGAGCACGACGTCGAAGTCGTGATTGACATCCAGGCAGGCAGAGGGGTCCTCGGTCATATAGTCGCGCGCCGCCGATTCGAGCATGCCGAGCAGCCGGTGTACAGCCTTCTGATGTGCCCGTGACGGTGACTCACAGCGCACGGCGTCTCCGTTCACCACTTCGACCAATCGGCAGAAGTCTTCGGGCAGCTCCCGCCAGATCTCGACAGTGATCGGTTCCGGCTGGATATTGTCCGGCCGCGCCCAATCGAAGATGGCTGACATGGGACCGATCTTAGTCGGATACGGGACTCCGTAGCCGTAGCCGTAGCCGTAGCCGTAGCCGGGCAGGATTGGGCTGCTGTTGTCAGGGGGCGGGGGAGTACTCCTGTTCGGGTCGCCCCGCCTGGCCGTAGCGCAGGCGCATGCGGAGAGTGCCGGCGGCGACGAGAGCGGTGAGGTGGCGTTGGGCGGTGGGGCGGGAGACGCCGATGGCGTCGGCGACCTCGCCGGCGGACAACGGCCCGGACGAACCATGGATCGCTTCCAGGACAAGGTCTTTCGTCGGTGAGCTGACCGGTGCGGCGGGCCCGGGGGCGGGGGCCGGGCGGAGGGCGGCCAGGGCGGCCTCGACGCGGGCGTGGTCGACGTGGGGGTCTGCCAGGAGGCGGCGGTAGCGGGCGTAACCGGCCAGCCGGGCACTGAGGGCGGCCGGTGGGAAGGGCTTGACGAAATAGCCGAGTGCCCCCGCGGCGAGTGCGGACCGGACGGTGGCGCCCTCGGAGTCGGCCGTGAGAACCATGGTGTCGCAGCGCATCTCGCGGACGAGATCGATGCCGCTGCCGTCCGGGAGGTAGACGTCGACCAGGGCCAGGTCGAGGGCCGAGTCGCGGTAACGGGTGCGCGCGTCGGCCACGCTGCCCACTGTCGCCGCCACGGTGAAACCGGGGATCGACGCCGCGATCTCGGCGTGCAGGTCGGCGATGCGGAAATCGTCCTCGACGATGAGCACGCGCAGCGGTTCGGTGGTCATTGTCCGGTCCGCACCCGCAGGACCCCGGGGATACGGGCGACGAATTCGGCCCCGCACAGTACCGCGGTGCCGCCGCCCGGACTGGATAGCAGGACATCGCCGCCGCGGGCGCGAGCGAGTTGCCGGATCAAGGCCAGGCCCACGCCGCGTCCGCCGGGGATCGTGCTCCCGTCGCGGGTGGAGGTGCCCTCGGTGAAAACACTGCCGACCAGCTCGGGGGCTATCCCGGGACCGCTGTCGGCGACCGTGATGTACAACGCCGATTCCTCCTGGACCAGTTCCACTTCCACCCGCTTTACCGGGCTGCCGGCGACGGCGTCGAAGGCATTGTCCAGGAGGTTGCCCAGCACGGTGGTGACATCGACCGGGTCGATGAGGTCACCGTCGACGGCGGTGTGCGGCCCGAGTACCAGTTCGGCACCGCGCTCCCGGGCGTGCGCGGCCTTGGCCGCGACGAAGGCCTGCAGATACGGGTCGCGGATCGCATCGATACCCGGTGCCGCGGCGCCCAGCGGACCGGACCCGAGAACGCCGTCGATCCGGCGGGTCGCTTCGTCGATCCGGCCCCGGTGCAGCAGGCCGCTGAGCAGGTGCAGGGTATTGGCGAATTCGTGGCGCTGGGCGCGCAGCACCGTGCTCATGGACTGCACCGCGTCGAGCTGGCGGGCCAGCGATTCCACATCGGTGCGGTCGTGCACGACCAGGACCGCGCCGAGGTCGCGGCCGTCGTGGCGGACCGGTCGGGCCGCGACCACCACGACCCGGTCGCGCACGGTGGCCACGGTCGGACGGGATTCGAGGGTGCGGAAGAGGTCCAGTACCCGCGGCGTCAGGCCGATATCGGCGATCGGGCGGCCGGGGCCGGGGTCGATACCGAGCAGCCGGGCGGCCTGTTCGTTGACGAAGGTGATGCGCCAGCGCGAATCGACGGCGACGACACCCTCCCCGATACCGTGCAGGATGGCGGCCTGGCCGCGTACGAGTTCGGCCAGTTCGGCGGGTTCGAGCCCCAGCGTGAGTCCGCGCCAGCGGCGGGCCAGCAGGACCGCGCCGAGGATGCCCAGCAGCAGCCCGGCGCCGACCACCGGGATCGCGTTGCGGAGTTCGCCGGCACGGGTGGGCGTGGGGATCGTGACCTGCACGGTACCGGTGAACCGGCCGCTACCGGTCGCGTGGATCGGCGCCCGCGCCCAGGCGGTGCCGTGATCGGTTCCGTACTCCTCCGTGCCGATGACCGAGCCGGCCGGATTCTCGCCGGGCGCGGCGGCGGATGTGGTGGCGCCGGCTGGATTCTTGCCAGGTGTGGCGGCCTCGGCGGGGTTGTCGGCGGATCCGATCCGGCGGGCGGGTGAATCCGTGCTCGCCAGCACCACGCCGCGTTCGCCGGTGACCCGGATCGACTGCGCGCCCGTCCGCTGCTGTGTCGCGGTCAGTGTGCGCTCCAACAGCAGGGTGCCCGGGTCGTTGTCGAGCTGTCCCGGCTCCGGCCGGGGTGCCGTCGCGGCCCGGGTGGTCTGCTCCCGGACCCCCGGTTCGGCGGCCAGAACCCGCGCGGTGGCCAGCGCCTGTTGCCCGTAGCTGTTGCGCAACCGGGCATCGCTGCGGAAAGCCCAGATCGCGACCGCGACGACAAAGGCCAGCGCGAGGACCAGAACCTGCAGCAGCAGGACCTGTGTGCGTAACCGGATCGTCCGGAATCGTGCGCCGACCATCCCGTGCACGATACTGCGCACCCATTCCGGTGCACACAATGCACATAATTTCCGAATCGCTTGTTTCGCGCAGTGCGCACAAAAACTTGTGGTGTGACCGCGGCCACGGAATTCTCTTTCCGGCAATTGTGCCGAGATATATCGGTTCGCTGCGCCGAGTGTTCTCCGAATGAATAGGTGGTGTCGACGATGACGGACGAGAGCGGTATGGGGACCGGCGCGGCCGAACCGCATTCCGGTGCGGACCGCATATTCTCCCGGCGCGGAGTTCTCGGTTTCGGGGCGGCCGCGCTGGCGGTGACCGCGGCGGGTGTGACGGTGAGCGGATGCGATTCTTCCGGCGCCGACAACGGCGCCTTCGCCGAGGTGGCCGAGCCCAGCGGCCATATCATCGAGCAGAACAGGCGGGCGGCCGAAACACTGCCGATGTCGGATACCGCGGATTTCGCCGACGCCGACCGGGGCTTCCTCGGGTCGCTGCGGCCGGGAGTGGTGCGCGGCGACGGCGACAAGGTCGTCTGGGACAACGATTCCTACGCGTTCCTGCGGGAACCCTGCCCGCCCTCGGTGCATCCCAGCCTGTGGCGGCAGTCCCAGCTGGTGACCCGGCAGGGTCTCTACGAGGTGGTGCCGGGGATCTACCAGGTGCGCGGCCTGGACCTGTCGAATATGACGCTGGTGGAGGGCCGGACCGGGGTCGTGGTGATCGATCCGCTCATCTCCCGGGAAACGGCGGCCGCGGCACTGGCCCTGTACCGGGAACACCGCGGTGACCGACCCGTCACCGGGCTGATCTACACCCACGCCCATGTCGACCACTTCGGCGGCGCATTGGGGGTGACGACGCCGGAGGAGGTCCGGGCCGGCCGCTGTCCGGTGCTGGCGCCGGCCGGGTTCCTCGAACACGCGGTGGCCGAGAACGTCTACGCCGGCCCGGCGATGAGCCGGCGTTCCGGATACATGTACGGCGCGGCGCTGCCGCGCGGGCCGAAGGGGCAGGTCGGGTCGGGCCTGGGACAGACCACCTCGACCGGTTCCATCGGCCTCATCCCGCCGACCCTCGATATCACCCGCACCGGACAGGAGGAAACCGTCGACGGCGTGCGGATCGTCTTCCAGATGACTCCGGGCACCGAGGCGCCGGCGGAGATGAACTTCTACTTCCCCGACCATCGCGCGCTGTGCATGGCCGAGAACGCCTGCCACACCATGCACAATGTGATCACCCTGCGCGGCGCGCAGGTCCGCGACCCACGGATGTGGTCGGCGTACCTCACCGAGGCGATCAACCTGTTCGGCCGGTCGGCCGAGGTCGCGTTCGCCTCGCACCACTGGCCGACCTGGGGTGCGGACCGGATCGTCGAATACCTCGAGTTGCAGCGCGACCTGTACGCCTACCTGCACGATCAAACGCTGCGGCTGATCAATCAGGGTTTCGTCGGCACCGAGATCGCGGAAATGCTGGAACTGCCGCCCGCACTGCGCGAGGCGTGGCACAGCCGCGGCTACTACGGCTCTCTGAGCCATAACGTTAAGGGTATCTACCAGCGCTATATGGGCTGGTTCGACGGTAATCCCGCCCACCTGTGGGAGCTTCCGCCGGTCGATTCGGCCACCCGGCACGTGGACGCCATGGGCGGCGCGGACGCCGTCCTGGACAAGGCGCGCGCGGCCTACCGCGACGGCGACTACCGCTGGATGGTGCAGCTGGTGAACTACGTGATCTTCGCCGACCCGGGCAATACGGCGGCGAAACAGCTGCAGGCCAGCGCCTTCGAACAACTCGGCTACGGCGCGGAGAACGCGCCCTGGCGCAACTTCTACCTCTCCGGCGCGACCGAATTGCGCAACGGGTCGTTCGGCACACCGACCACCACCGACAACGCGGGGCTGAGCGCGGCGCTGACGGTCGAGATGGTTTTCGACGCGCTCGCCGTCCGGGTCGACGGCCCGAAGGCATGGGACCGGCGGATCGTGATGGACTGGCGTATCCGCGACGAACGCCGCACGCACCGCACGGAACTGCGCAACGGTGTGCTGGTCCACTACGACCTGCCGTCCGGACACAAGGGCCCCGCGCCCGATGCCGCGTTCGATCTCGCCCGGCCGACACTGCTGCGTGTGCTGCTCGCCGGCGGGGATTTCGCCGCCGCGGTCCGGTCCGGGGATATCCGCGTCACCGGCAATCCCGCAGTGCTCCAGCAGGTGAAAGAACTGCTGGCTACGCCGAACCGGGATTTCCCGATCGTCACTCCCTGAACCCGGCTAGCAGATCGCCCCTCCACACAATTGGGTGGAGGGGCGGTCTGCGTTCTGTCCGTCGGCGGGGTCGGTGCCGGGGCCTCACGGTCCGGCCGGTGTCGCACGGCGGGCGGTCCCGGGCCACGATCGGTGTCGTGGAGCCTGTCCGCGCTCCGGCAGTGTGCACGGCCGGCCGCGATCTCGGTGGCAGCCGGCCGTGAATCGAGTAGTTCCCGGGCGATCAGTCCGGGGCGCCGACGACCGGCGGTCTCGTCGCTACCGCGGGATCCGGCCAGCGTGCGGCGATCACCGCGCTGTCGTGTGCGTAGGGCCGGTACAGCGCCGCCGAGCACACTCCGTTCACCGTGGTCAGCGCGACGGTGATCAGCAGCAGGGTGGCCTGCAGGCCGATGAGGTCGCCGAGGAAACCGGCCAGTAGCGCGTAGCCGGCGTAGGCGAGGGCCTCGACCGTCGAGACCGAGACCGCGAACGCCAGTCCCCGCAGCGGCGGCGGAACCACCGCCATGATCAGCGGCCGGTTGGTCACCGGAACCTGCCCCTGCAGGAAACCCAGCACCGTGAACAGCAGCACGTAGATCGCCGTGTGCTGCCAGACCGGCCCGATAGCGGCGAACGCGACCGCGGCGAAGGCGAGCTGTCCGGCCTGCAGCATGGCGACCCGGCCGGTCCGCGGCCGGTGCCGATGCCACAGATCGTTGACCCGGCCACCGGCGAATGTGCCGGCCATATAGCCGAGGGCGAACGGCAGGACGATCGCCGCGGCGGTGGCCGTGCTGAGCCCGCGGTCGGTGACCATGAAGGTCGTCGCGAAACTCATGATGATGTTCTGGCCGGAGAACACCCGCTGGACCAGCAGGTACCGGTAGGTCCGGATTGCCAGGAGTTCGCGCAGCCCACCGCGCAGGTTCCGGGCCTTGTCCTCGATCCGGTCGAGCGACGGCAGCTCCACCTCGCGGCGGGACCGCGACACCGGATCGTCGAGGCACACCAGGATCAGCACACCCAATACCAGCGTGATCCCACCGGAGAGATAGAAACCGTAGCGCCACCCGTCGGCGAATCCGGAGAGCTGGCCGAACACCGGCCCCGAAATCCCGGTGATCAGGGCGACCCCGCCGTACAGCGCGCCGGTGGCCCGGCCGCGATGGCTGTCGGGATAGATATCGCTCAGGATGGCCAGCGCGATCGGTCCCGCACCGGCGAAGCCCGCCGCGGCGATACCGTACAGCACCACGAACTGGCCGAAACTCGCCGACATCCCCGCCGCGATCGACCACACGCCCCAGAAACCCGCGCAGATCGACAGGACCGTCCGCCGGGAATACCGGTTGGCGAGCATCATCCACGGGACTCCGGCGAATACACCGACCGCTTTCCCGACGGCCACGATCGTGCCCAGGGCGGAGGTGGACAGGCCGAGTGCCTCCCGCATCAGCGGGAAGAGCACGGAGGTCACATTGGCTTCGGCGTTGTCCATGGCGGAGGAGGCCGTGAGCAGGGCGAGGTTCTTACCCCGCCGGGCCCGGTGGCCGGGCAGGGCGGAATCAGCGGAGTGCGTCATTGCAGGTCCTTGTCGAATGAATCCGCGCGTCAGCCGGCGGAGAGTGCGGCGCCGATCTGGGTGAACAGCAGTACCAGCGGCGGGGGTGGTACGGCGGGCGACAGGATATGCGCGCCGTAGTGGACGATCACCAGTTCCCGGCCGGGGGAGACGTAGAGGCGCTGGCCGTGGATACCGCTGGCCATGTAGGAGCCGTCTTCGAGGATCCACCAGAAATCGTGGTAGCCGAGGCGGGGCGGCGTATCGACGGGGTCGCGGGGCAACCGGACCTTGCGCGCCGGTCCCTCCGGCACCGCGGTGATCGCGCGCGCCACCGCCGCCGGGATCACCTGCCGCCCCGCCACCGCGCCCTCGCAGCGCAACATCTCGCCCACCCGGGCGGCGTCGAGTGCGGTGGCGGCAAAACCGCCGCAGGCCATCTCGTTCCCGGCGGAATCCACGACGAAATACGCGTCCTCGGCCGCGCCGATCCGCGACCAGACGAGTTCGCCGAGCAGATCGGCGGTCGAAATTCCGGTGACCCGGCGCAGTATCTCCGCGATCACCTCGGTATTGGCGTTGTCGTACCGGAATTCGGCGTCGAACGGTCCGGTCGCGCGGCTGGTGGCGAGATGCTCGAGGATGGTGGTGGGGCCGGTGTAGCCGGCCGGACGCAATCCGGGGGAGACCACAGCCCAGAAACGATGCGCCTCGAGAACGCGGTCGTAGGGCCGGCCGCCGAAGTTCAGGTGGGTGGTCATATGCAGCAGTTGGTGCACGGTGGCCGTACCGAGGCCGGTACCGGCCAGTTCCGGGACATAGGTGGCGGCCGGTTCGTCGCGCCGGATCAGGCCCTGATCCGCGACGAGGGCCGCGAGCAGGCCGATATACGACTTGGTGAGCGAGGCGTTCAGATGTGGTTCGTGCGGAAGGCAGCCGTGCAGGTACTGCTCGTACACCACACGGCCGCGGTGGACGACCACCAGGGCGTCGGAATCGGATTCGGCCAGGGCCCGGCTCAGCGGTACCGTGCGGTCCCAGGTCCAGCGGATCGGCAGCTCGGCGAGATCGGCCGGGGCGGAAGGCAACTCCCATCGCGCGCCGGTTCCCCGCCAGACCCGGCGCGTGGGACTCATCTCCCGGATGGTGGTGGCGTGCTGACGGACGTGGGCGGGGTCGAGGAATCCCCGCGTCCAGGTCATCTCCCGGGGATCGACGGTTCGGGTCATGATTACTCCTTTTCGGCCGGGCGGCGGGGCCCGGCTCAGGCGGGTAGCGGCAGCACACCGCAGGCGGTGAGGCAGATACCGGCGCAGATCACCGCGGCCGCCGGTACCGGGATCGGCCGGGGGTCGGCGGGATCGCGGAGGTAGCGGCGACGGCGCAGGCGGGCGGTCGCGGCCAGCGCGGCCAGCACCACCAGGGCGGCACACACTCCGGCGAGGGTCGCTGGTACCGGGTCGACGACAGCGGATCGGATGAGCAGGACCAGCAGCACGGTGGCGGCCAGGAGGGTGCGCCGCCAGGCGAGTGCGGTGCGTTCGGGCTGCAGTCCCGGGGCCGTGGTCACAGCGCGAGCAGAGCCACCGAGAGCAGTGCTGCCACACAGACTCCGGTGACGGTCGCGGTGATCAGGGGCGGCCGGGGCAGCGGGGCGTCGCGGCGCATGGCCTGCTGCACCCGCCGCCACTGCCGGAACGCGCCGAGGGCGATCACGCAGGCCAGTACCGCGCACACCGCACTGATCAGCCGAGGTCCGGCCGGGCCGGACCCGGCCGCATACAGCTGACCCACCACGATCCCCCCGGCCACCAGCCCGAGCGCGGTGCGGATCCAGGCCAGAAAGGTCCGTTCGTTGGCGAGCGTGAACCGGTAATCGGGTTCCCGGTCGGTCTCGATCTCCGGGGCCGTCGTCATGAGAGCAGCAGTTCGCGGGCGATACCGTTGCGCTGGATCTCCGACGACCCGGTGAGGATCCGGAACATCCGCAGCTTCTGGAAGAGCCCTTCGACCTCGCCGCCGCGCACCACCCCGGCTTTGCCGTGGATCTGCACCGCGTGATCGGCGATGGTGAACGCCTTCTCCGCGACGAACAGTTTGCACAGGAAAGCCTCGGTCCGCGGCCGGGCACCGGTATCGAGCGCGGCGAGGGCGTCGTAGGTCATCGACCGGGCGGCGTAGTAGTCGGCGGCCATATCGGCGAGCCGGTGCTGGATGGACTGCAACATACCCAGTGGGGCGCCGTTCACCTGGCGGGTCTTGGCGTAATCGAGGGAGAGTTGCAGGGCGCGCCGGGCGCCGCCGAGCGCGGTGGGGCAGTGCAGCAACCGGTTCACGGTGACCCGGCCGAGTCCGATCCGCAACCCTTGGCCGATCTCACCCAGCAGTTGTTCGGGCCCGATATAGCAGTCGTCGAGCACGATATCGGCTTCGATATGTTCCCCCGACATCGGCGTCTGCCCCTCGGCGACGGTACAACCCGGTGCGTCCAGGTCGACCAGGAATGCCGAATAGCTCTCGGACGATACACCGTCGGTATCCGTCATCCGGGCGACGAGAATAGAGAAATCCGCGAACGGGCCGGCGCTGGAGAATACTTTGTGACCGGTCAAGCGCCAGCCGTCGCCGTCGGGGGTGGCGGTGGTCAGCATTCCGCGCACATCCGATCCGGCGTCGTTCTCGGTGAGCGAGAAACAGCAGGCCCGTTCGCCGCGGAGTACCGGCAGCAGATATTTCTCCAGCTGATACGGGGTGGCGTAATCGAATATGGCGCCGATGCGCAGCGGTCCGCCCATATCGCCGAGCACCGAACTCGAGAACAGCCGCGGCGAGGCGCCGATTTCCTCTTTCAGCGCCGCGAGTTCGGTAAAGGTGAGCCCCTGTCCGCCGTATTCGGCCGGCAGGTGGATACCGTAGAAACCGAGTTCCCGGCTGCGCCGCCAGATCGGTTCCAGAACCTCACGGCTGTACCGGGATTCGCGGGTGAGTCCGAGACCGGCTTCGTATTCGGCGAGTTCGCCGTCGAGGTATTCGCGCAGCCGCCCGACGAGATCCGCCAGGCGGGGATTGTCCGCGTAGTCCGGGGCGAGGGTGAAGGTCATCGGGGTCTCCCTGTCAGTTCACGAGCCGGCCGGCGGCCGACCAGTAGCCCTCGCGGACGAGGCGGCGGTCGATTTTGCCGTTGCGGTTCACCGGCAGCTGCGCGACGAAATCCACCGACCGCGGTTTCTTCATCCGGGCCAGCCGGCGGGCGCAGTGCTCGATCAGCTCTTCTTCCGTCGGTGCCGCGCCCGCCCGCGGTACCACCACCGCCTTGACCGCCTCGCCCCATTGCTCGTCCGGCACACCGACCACACACACCTCGGCGACGCCGGGGTGTTCGTAGAGGGCGGCCTCCACCTCGCTGCAATAGATGTTGAAACCGCCGGAGATGATCATGTCTTTTTTGCGGTCGACGATGAACAGGTAGCCATCGGCCCGGAAATAGCCGACGTCACCGGTGTGCACCCAGCCGTTGCGGAAGGTCTCCGCCGACAGTTCGGGTTCGTGCCAGTACTCGCGGACACAATCCGGGCCGCGCGCCACGATCTCGCCGATCTGCCCCGCGGGCAGCGGCGTCCCCGCGTCGTCGACGACCCGCACCTCGGTATCGAAAACCGGCCGCCCGCACGACATCAGCAGTTCCGGATCGGATTCGATACCGCGCACCACATCGTCCGCGGTCAGCACGGTGATCCCGCTGGTGGTTTCGCCCAGTCCGTAGCCCTGGATGACGATGGGACCGAAGACCCGCACGGCGTCGCGTAACCGCTGGGGCGAAACCGGGGCGCCACCGAGCCCGAGCACCCGCAGGCTGGACAGGTCCACCTCGGCGATCGCGGGATGGTCGAGCAGCATGTTGAGCATGGTCGGCACCATGAAGGTGGTGGTGATGCGTTCGGATTCCACCGTCCGCAGGAACGTCTCGGTATCGAAGGCGGGCAGGATCACCACCGCCGCGCCGCGTGCCAGCACGCCCAGCAGCATCATGCCGGAGGCGTGGGTGATGGGGCCGGGGGCGAGGTATCGGTCGTCGGGCTGAGTCGCGCCGGCCGGGCTCATGAGCCGCTTACGCATATTGGCCAGCCGGTTGCCGTGCGTCTGCACCGCCGCTTTGAGCTTGCCGGTCGACCCCGAGGTGTAGTTCAGCACGGCGGGCTCGTCGGCGTCCACGTCCACCGCGACCGCCTCCACCGACCCTTCCGCCAGCAGCTCCCGGTACGCCTGCGGGCCCGCGGAGCGGCCGGTGTAATCGACCAGGAGGCAGTCGGCCTCCGCGCGGGCGATGGCGCCTGCCGCCGCTTCGGCGTGCGCGGGATCGACGAACAACACCCGCACCCCGGCGTCGCGCAGGATATGCGCCAGTTCGTCACCGCCGAGGCGGGCGTTCACCGGCACCCGTACGAAACCCCCTTTGGACAGCGCCATTTCGGTGACCACCAACTCGCCGGAATTCGCCGCGAAGGTACCGATCGCGGTGCCCGCGGCGAATCCCCGGCCGATCAGCGCCGAGGCCAGCCGGTTGGATTCGTCCTCCAGCTCGCGGTAGGTCCAGCGCGCGGACCCGCAGACCAGTGCCTCCCGATCGGGCCAGAAGGTGGCGCTGCGGGTGAGGTAACCGCCCAGATTCATCGAAGCTCCAAACCGACGTGATGGCTGTTACTGGACAGACTGTCTAATATCGGGCGGTGTGTCAATACGCGATATGCTCGGACGCAGACGGCTCTCGAGAGGAAAAGGGGACCTGTGCCACCACCCGAAGACCGCCGTGTCCGGCGTAGCCGGCGCGCCCTGCGCGACGCCCTGATCGCGCTGATCCTGGAACGCGGGTACGCGAGCGTCACCGTGGAGGACATCACGGCGCGCGCCGACCTGGGCCGCGCCACCTTCTACACGCACTACACCGACAAGGACGATCTGCTCGAGCACATCGTCACCGATCTGATCGCCGAATTGCAGGAACGGCAACGGCCGCTGGTCTCGACGTCGTCGGTGGGGTTCACCGGGAAACCGATCCTCGAAATGTTCCGGCACGCCGCCGAGGAGCGTGATACCTACCGGGTCATCCTGCGGGGCGAGGGGGACGGTCGCGCGCTGCGCCGGTTCACCGACGCCCAAGCCGCCACCGCCGCAGCGGTTTTCGCTGCGCGCGCGCAGGCGCAGGGGGTGACGCCGAATATCGATATCGAGCTGCTGGCCCGGGCGTGGGCCGGCGAGCAGATCGGCGTGCTGCAGTGGTGGCTGGAACCCGAAACACCCGCGCTGACCCCGGAAGAGGTCACCACCATGCTGCGTGATCTCTCGCTGCGCGGCCGGTTCTGGGCCTCCGGGTTCGAGGGCGACGCCCCGGAGTGAGGTCTACCCGCCGGCCGTATGCGGTCCGCCGGCGATACCGGACCGTTCGATTCCTGGGTGGGTGGGCCGGAGTGCGGTTCGGGTGGTACTCCCGGCCATGGTGAAGCGCCGCCGCGAACCGGTACGGTACTCGATGTCTACCTGTGCATACCGCAGGCCGCGCCTCGCTGAGGTAGTCGGGACTACTCGGACGAGGTGAGGTAATGCTCGACGGAATCCGTGCCACCGTGCTGGTGGCGGCGACCGTGACCACCGGCCTGATGGCCGGTGTTTTCGGGATCTATTCGCTGGCGGTCATGCCGGGCCTGCGAACGACCGGCGACCGCACGTTCATCGGTTCGTTCCAAGCGATCGACCGGGCGATCATGAACCCACTGTTCCTCGCGACCTTCCTGGGCGCGTTGATCCTGTCGGTGGCAGCGGCCCTGTTACAGCTCGGTGGGGGCCGTGGGTCCGTGCTCGGGTGGACGGCGGCCGCGGCGCTGCTCTATCTGGTGGCGGTCGTGGTCACCATCGTGGTGAACGTGCCGCTCAACGACGCGCTGAAGGCTGCGGGCGATCCGGCGGAAATGGCGGACCCGGCGGCGGTGCGGGCGGCGTTCGACGAGGCCCGCTGGGTGGCCTGGAATCACGTCCGGGTGGTGACGAGCGGGCTCGCGTTCATCTCGCTGACCTGGGCGCTGGTTCAGTGGGGCCGGACGCAGGCGGCCGGCTGAGTGGCCGTCGCGTGCGGGCCGGACAGGGTCACCGGCCGGTGACCGCTCGGCTCATCGGGCAGGTGGCAGCTCGGACGGCGACGGTTCGGCGTAGAAATCACTGCGCCGCAGGATATCCGCGTAATCGACGTAATCCGCCTCGCCGCGGTGGGGTGCGGTGGCGTTGGGCGATGCCGCGCCGACGGCTCGCAGACCGGTCTCCGCGGCCGCGCTGACGATGCCGTCGCACTGCTCCCCGGCGATGGCGCGGGCCCGCTGGAACGCTGTGCGGGCCGCATCGGTCTCCCCGCCCAGCAGCAGCCGACGCCCCAGGCGGGTCAGGATGCGCGAGAGATCGCTGCGTAGGCCGAGATCCTCGGCGATACCCACGGCCCACCGGTCGATTTCCTCGGCATCCGACGACTCGCCGCGCACGCGGGCAAGAACGTCCAGTGCCTGGAGAATGCCCCACTGATCGCCGATCTCCCGGAACACCAGCAAACTGTGGCCGGCCAGCCGGCCGGCCTCGGTGTGATCGCAGCGTTGGGCCGCCAGCGCCCGTTCCAGCGCCGCGGCCGCCTCGCCCCACCGCCCTGCGGGTACTGCGCCGAACTGTGCCGGTGCCCCACCGGCCATTCGCGTCACCGATAGATACCACCGCGCCAGGGCCACTTCCTCGGCCAGCGGACCGAGCTCCGGCTCCGCCGCCGGCTCGGCGGCCGTCCGCGGGCTGGGTAGCGGCGCGGCGTCGGCAATGCGGAGGCGCAGCGTATGCGCCCAGCTGTGTGCCGCGCGCTCCTCGTCGGTGCCCGGCCGGGCCGTCGGCATGGCAGCGGTCAGCCGGCGGGCCGCTTCGGTGAGCCGCCCGGTGAGAACCCAGAACCACATCATCCGGATCACCGCGGGCAGTGGCTGTTCCGAGTGGGACAGCGCAAGCCGGATATCAGCCGATTCCGCCCCCAGCCGTTCCAGTGCCGCCCGCTGGTGCTCGGTGCGAAGTAGCGGAGTCTGCTCTTCGATCGTGCGCAGGTAGTAGTCGCAGTGCCGCCGGACAACTGCGGATGTCTCGTCCGTTTCGCCGAGGCGGGCCCGTGCGTAGGCGCGTACCGATTCCAGCATGCGGTAACGCGGGCCTATCGGCGAACTCTCGACAGCCAGCCAGGACTGTTCGACCAGCCGCGACAACATTTCGGCGATACTCGCGGCGTCATCGCCGATGATCGCCGCGGCAGCGGGCAGTGTCGCGCTGTCCGCGCAGGACAACCGCCGCAGGGCGGTCCGCTCGGCCGGGGTGGCGAGTTCCCAGCTCCAGTCGAAGACGGCGGCGAGACTGCGCTGCCTGGGTGGCGCACTGCGCGGACCCGTGGACAGCAGCCGGAACCGATCGTCGAGGCGCCGCTCGACCTCCGCCAGGCCCAGCGTGCGGACCCACGGTGCCGCCAGCTCCAGCGCGAGCGGCACCCCGTCCAGGCGGCGGCAGATGCGCAGCGCCGGCGCGATATCGCCGGCCGTTTCCGGAACCGGCCCACCGGCATCGGCGATCCGCCGCGTGAACAGTTCATAGGCACCGAACGTCCGTGGATCGGCGGTTTCGGCGGTGCGCTCGGTGGGAAAGGACAACGGGGGCAGCGGCACCACGCGTTCGCCGGATACCCGCAGTGGCTCCCGTCCGGTGGCCAGGACCCGCAATTCCGGAGCACGGGTGAGCAGTTCGCCGACCACCCCGGCGATGGCTTCCACGGCCTGTTCGCAGTTGTCGAGCAGCAGCAGCACCCGTTTGGTCATCACCATGGTGTACAACCGGGACCGCAGTCCGGCCGGGCCGTTCAATTCGGTGGCACCGGAACCGAGATCGTCGCGAACCCGCAGGCAATCGGCCAATACCTGGTACACGGCCGCCTCGTCCGCGCGGCGGATCCCACTGAGGTCGGCGAAAACGGCGCCGCCGGGAAACTCGGCGGCCGCCGCATACGCCACATCCAGGGCGAGGTGAGTCTTACCGATTCCGCCCGGACCGGTGATCGTCACCAGCCGGCTTTCGTGCAGAAGGCCGAGTACCCGGGTGCGCTCGGCCGCCCGCGCCACCAGAGGGGTCAGTGGAACGGGCAGTCGCACCGGCGGGTCCGGCTCGCCGGAGCGGAGCGCTTCGTACAGTGGCTGCTCCTTCCGCAGTATCTCCAGAAAGATGCGGGAGGTACGCGGGTCGGGATCGGATCCGAGCTGTTCGGACAGCCGCCGCGCCAGCGCGCGGTACACCGCAACGGCCTCCGCTTGGCGTCCGGTCTGGTACAGCGCGGTCATCAGCAGCACATGGATTTTCTCCCGCACCGGATACTGCGCGGCAAGGGTGGTCAGCTCACCGATCACGGCATGCGCATGCCCGGTTTCGATCCGCAGCTGTATCCGCAATTCCCGGGCGGACAGGCGCTTTTCGTCGAGTTCCGCGGCGGCCGCGGCGACGAACGGCGCATCACGGAACTCGGCGAAGGGGGCACCGCGCCAGTGTGATTCACCGACGGCCAGCAACTCCAGCGCGGTCTGCGGTGAGGGTGCGTCGTACGCTTCGGCGAGCATTGCTTCGAAATGGCCGGCGTCCACCGCGGCGGCCGGCACCCGCAGGCGATAGCCGCCGGACTCCCAGCGCAACAGATCGGCGGCATCTGCGCCCGCGGTCCGCAGCACCTGGCGTAACTGCGAGATCTTCGACCGCAGCACGGCCGCGGCCTTGGCGGGCGGCCGGTCGCCCCACAGCGTGTCGGCGAGGGTGTCGACCGATACGACCGAATCGCGATGGATCAGCAACACCGCCAGCAGGGCCCGGACCTTCTTCCCGGCCACCGGGATCGGTGTGCCGTCGGCGTCCCACACCGTAATGGGCCCGAGGACTCCCAAACGCACGAATCCACCGTAGCAAAACTGTCTGACCAGGTGTTCTGCCGACCGGAACGGCACCGGAACGATACCGGAACCCACTTGTTGCACGCTGGGCCGGCATCAACCGATATGGGAAGGAGTTTCGAATGGCCCTGCACCTCGCGATCATCATCGGCTCGATCCGGGCGGGACGCCTCGGCCCGGTCGTTGCCGACTGGTTCCGGGACCGCGCGGAACAGCACCGGGACTTCCGAGTCGATTTGATCGACCCGGCCGACTGCGCATTGCCCGACCGTCACGCCGATTCGGCGGAGACCGCCCCGGCTGTCGTACGCGAGCTCGGGGAACGGCTGCACAAGGCGGACGCGTTCGTGATGGTCACCCCCGAGTACAACCACTCGTACCCGGCGGCGCTGAAGAACGTCATCGACTGGTATGTCGACGAATGGCGAGCCAAACCCGTCGGGTTCGTTTCCTACGGCGGAGTCGCGGGTGGGTTGCGCGCGGTCGAGGCGCTCCGGCTGGTTTTTCCCGAGTTGCACGCCACCACCATCCGTGACGGCGTCTGTTTCACCAACGTATGGGAACGGCTCGACGAATCCGGCCGCCTCACCGATACGGCTCGCGCGGACAAGGCCGCCGATGTCATGCTGGCGCAACTCGCGTGGTGGGCGACCGCACTGCGTAACCACCGCCACGCCGAACCTTATCGCGCCTGACCCGGCCGGAACCCATTCCGAGGACACAGCGATGACGAGCACAGCGTGGCGCAGCGAAACTCTCGATCTCACCGCCTACCTGGAGTACCTGGGGGTGCCACGCCGGCGCCCCGGCCGGGCCGCGCTCACCGAGCTCTACCTGGCCCACCTGCGCGCCTTCACCTTCGACAATATCGACGTACTGCTCGGCCGGCACCCGGGAGTGGATCTGTCGGCAGTCCAGGACAAGTTCCTCGGCCGGGGCAGGGGAGGATACTGCTTCGAACACGCGACCCTGTTCGCTGCTGCCCTCGAGCAGCTGGGTTATCCGGTGGTGCGGCGGTTGGGCCGGGTCGGTGATCCGGCCGGCAGTGCCAGAACCCATATGGTCGTGGAAGTAGAAGTGGACGGGCGACGGTTACTCGCCGATCCGGGATTCGGGTTCAGCCTGCTCCGGCCGATCCCGATGAGACACCTGGCGCAGGACACGGTGGCGGGCGCTACCTTCCGCATAGTGCGGAGCGCGGACGCACACGGCGCGTCCTGGGAGTTGCAGCGGCTGCGGCGCAGTGGCTGGGAGCGTATGCATACCACGGACGAGTGCACCGTGCTCCCCGCCGATATCGCGGTGGGGCACCATTACACCAGCACCCATCCCGATTCGGTCTTCCGCAGGATGCTCGTCGTGGCGCGGTTTCTCGCCGACGGCCGTCATGTGACCCTCACCCACAATGCCGTCACCATCCGGAAACCCGGGGCGGGCACCGTGCACCGGTCGCTACAGCCCGGCGAGTTCGATATCCGGCTGGGTGAGCTGGGCGCCGCGCTGACCCCCGGCGAGGCCGGCCGCCTCGCCGAACGCCGTACGGCGCTGAACGCCGGGGCGTCCTCGTCCGTCGCGCTGGACCACACCCCGGATCACTCGTAACGCACCGTCACCGACGGGGTGTCGGGGACGGCTTGGCAGGTGAGGATGTAGCCGTCCTCGAGGTCGTCGTCGGTGAGGGCGTCGTTGATGCGCATGGTGGCCTTGCCCTCGGTGAGTTTGGCCATGCAGGTGGCGCAGTTCCCGGATTCGCAGGAGAACGGGGGAGTCAGGCCGGCGCGGCGGGCGCTCTCCAGGAGGGTTTCGCCGTCGCGGCGGGGGACCGATTTCTTCTTCCGGTTGAGGAAGATCGTCACGGTGCCCTCTTCGGTGGCCGCGGGTGCGGGTGGCGTGGGGGCCGAAACCGGTCCGGTGACAGCGGGTTCCGCTGCGGGAGCCGGGACGGGTGGTGCCGGGGCGGCGGGAGTGCCGCCGAAACGTTCCGAGAAGATCCGCCCCGGCCCGGGTAGCGCGTTCTCCACCAGTTCCATGAACGGTTCGGGGCCGCAGATATAGGCATCGCCGGCCGTATGCTCGCCGACGAATTCGCGGACTTTCGCCGCGTCCACGTACCCGTGCTCGTCGTCGCGGTGGCGGACGACGGTCAACCGGTCCGGATATTTCGCCACCAGCTCGTCCAGCGCGGCCTCGAAAATGGCCGAGGTCCGGTCGCGGTCGGCGCACAGCAGCCGGACCGTGCGGTCGGTGCTCGCCAGGGTGCTCTTGGCCAGCGAGATGATCGGGGTGATCCCGCTACCGCCGGAGAAACCGAGTACCGGCACATCGCCCTCGCGCAGGCAGAAGCGGCCGGTGGGCAGTGTCAGCTCGACCTCGTCGCCTTCGCCGAGATTGTCGTGCATCCAGTTCGACACCGCGCCGCCGGGCACCCGTTTGACCGTGGTCATGAACTCGCTGTCGGTCTCCGGCGCGCTGGACATCGAGTACGACCGGAACAGCGGTTTGCCGTCGACGGTGACCTTGAAGGTGCAGAACTGGCCGGCCCGATAGGAGAACGGCCCGTCTTCCGGTTCCAGTACGAAGGTGCGGGTATCGGGTGTTTCCTTGACGATCCGGATCACCTTCGCGCGCCGGAACAGTGGTGGTCTCGCCATGGTCGCCTCCTTCTGGTATTAAGATTCTATCCAGGCGAGAATAGTATTCTCAAATTCGGATAGGAACAGCGATGACGTGCAATCGGATCGGGGGCGGCAGATGAGTGAGGCCACAGTGCCCGCGGAGGTTCCCGGGCCCACCGCGCCCGCGGGGCGGCCGGAATCCGGGCCGGACGCGGCCCCGCGGGCGGAACGCACCGTTCTCGCGTTCGAGGAACACCAGTACACCCGTGCCGAACTCGAGACCATGGCCGACGGCCTGGCCGAGACGCTGGCTGCGCGCGGGGCCGGACCCGGCGAGCGGGTGGCGTTGATGTCGTCCAACCGGCCCGAATTCGTCACCGCCGTGCTGGCGATCTGGCGGCTGGGTGCCGCCGTGGTCCTGCTGAGCCCGGCCTGGAAAGATACCGAGGTCGCGCATGCATTGGAGATCACCGGCGCCCGGCACGCCGTCGGTGACCACCCGGTGCTGGCCGGTCTCGCGGATATGGTGTCGCTGGACGCGCCGCTGCCCGCCGCCACTCGCACCTTCGATCCACCGGACCCCGCCGCCGACGCGGTACTCGTATTCAGTTCGGGCACCACGGGTCTGCCCAAGGCGGTGCGGCATACCCACGCTTCCTTCGCGGCGGCGGTACGGCATTGGCGGGACGCCCTCGGCCTGGGGCCGGACGATCGAATCCAGGTCGCGACCCCGCCCTCGCATATCCTCGGCATCCTCAATATCGTGACAGCCCTGGAAACCGGGGCCTGGGTGCGGCTGCATCGCCGGTTCGACCTGCAGAAAGTGCTGGCCCACATCCAGTCCGACCGGATCACCATCGAAATGGCGGTCGCGCCGATCGCGCTGGCCATGGCGCAGTACCCGGACCTGGAGTCCTACGATCTCTCCTCATTGCGCTACATCATGTGGGGCGCGACCCCGGTGACCGCGAGTGTCGCCGAAACCGTGACCCGCCGGACCGGGGTCACCTGGCTGCCCGCCTACGGCGCGAGCGAACTACCCGTGATCGCCTGCAATCCGATCGACTCCCCGCGCCTGGAGAGTGTGGGCAAGGCGGTGCCGGGTGTCGACGTGCGGGTGGTATCGCTGGACGACGGGAAACCGGTCGGGCCGGGCGTGGACGGGGAGATCCAGCTGCGGTCCGCCTCGGTGATGGCCGGGTATCTGCCCGATACCGCGACCGCGGCGGCCTTCGACGACGGCTGGTACCGCACCGGCGATGTCGGCACTGTGGACGAGGACGGCTGGCTGCGGCTCACCGACCGGTCCAAGGAAATGATCAAGGTCCGCGGATTCCAGGTGGCGCCCGCGGAAATCGAAGCGGTGCTGCACGGGCACGACGCGGTCGCCGACTGCGCGGTATTCGGGGTGCCCGACGGCGCCAACGGGGAAGCCATCGTGGCCGCCGTCGCGACCACCGCCCCGGTGACGCCCGAAGAACTGATGGCCACGGTCGAACAGCGGCTCGCCGGATACAAACGGTTGCGGCAGGTGCAGTTCGTCGACGAAATCCCCCGCCTGCCGTCCGGCAAGGTGCTGCGGCGAGTGCTGAAGGAGCGTTATGGACGTCCGGCTGACGAGTGAACAGCGGCAACTCCGGGAAGCGGCCGCGAAACTGGCCGATGAGCTGGGGCCCGGATCGGTCCTGGATCTGGCCGACGAGAAACGGCGGGCCCGGCTCGAGGACGCGGTCGCGGGGACGGGTTTCCGGGAGTTGCGGTCCGACGGCGCCTCCGGTGTGGAGGTGGCGCTGGTGGCCGAGGAATTCGGGCGCGGGCTGGTGGATGTCGCGCTGCTCGGGCCCGTGCTGGCCGATGATCTGCACGGCCGGTCCGACGGTGATACCTCGCGGTGGACGATCGCGGTGGCGGGGAGCGCGATCGACGCCCGCGGCAGCGACCGTGCGCTGAAACTGGAGGGGAGCCGGCTGCTCGCGGGGTCGGTCGGCGCCCCGCTCCCCGGTGCGGATCTCACCCGCGGGTTCGCGGCCGCGGAGGGACCGTGGGAATCGCGCGGGGATATCTCCGACGCCCACCGTGACCGCTGGCAGGCACTGGCCCTCACGATCACCTGCGCGGATCTGGTCGGTACCGCGCGCGGTGCGCAGAGACTCGCGGTCGACTATGCGAAAGTCCGCCACCAATACGGGAATTCGATCGGTTCCTATCAGGCGGTGGCGCATCTGCTGGCCGAGAGCGAGGCGCTGATCGAGGGTTCGGTGAGTGTGCTGTGGCATGCCGCCTGGGCCGTCGACGAACTCGGGCCGGCCGAGGCGCTACGCGCGGCGCGGATCGCCAAGATCTACGCCGCCCGCGCCACCCGCACGGTCTGCGAAACCGCCATCCAGGTGCACGGCGGTATCGGCAACACCTGGGAATGCCTGGCCCACGTGTATCTGCGGCGGGCCCTGGTGTCCACCGAACTGTTTCCCGTCCGCCTGGAGGAGGCCGGCCTTGGACTATCGTGATTCCCCGGAAGAAGCAGCGTTCCGGGAACGGCTGCGCGACTGGCTCGCCGGTGTGGCGGGCAAATACCCGACCTCCGGCGACGAGTACTGGGCCCGGCAGGGTGAATGGCATGCCGAGCTGTACCGGGCCGGGTTCTTCGGATTGTCCTGGCCGCGAGAGTACGGCGGCCAGGATCTGCCCCCGGTCTACGACGTGATCCTGGACGAGGAACTGGCCGTCGCGGGCGCCCCGCCGCGGCCCAGCCTCGGCTACCTGATCCAAGGGCTGGGCCGCCACGCGAGCCCCGAACTGTGCCGCCGGTTCCTGCCCGGCATGATCGACGGCAGTCAGCGCTGGTGCCAGGGATTCAGCGAACCCGGGGCGGGATCGGATCTGGCCTCGCTCACCACCACCGCCACCCGCGACGGTGACGACTACGTGATCCACGGACACAAGATCTGGACCAGTTACTCGGATGTCGCCGACTGGTGCCTGCTACTGGCCCGCACCGATCCGCAAGCGCCGCGGCACAAAGGTATCTCGGCGTTCGTCATCGCGATGAAGCAGCCGGGCGTGCAGCAGCGGCCGCTGGAAATGATGAGCGGTGTGACGACCGAGTTCGGGCAGGTGCTGTTCGACGGCGCACGGGTACCCGCCGATCAGATGGTGGGTGCGCCCGGTGAGGGCTGGAAACTGGCGATGACCGTGGTCGGGCACGAACGCGAACCCTCGACCCTCGGTTACGCCGCCCGCTACGGGAAACTGGTGCGGCAGCTGGCCGCCCGGGTCGACGGGCCGGCACCGGACGAACTCGCCTGGGCGGCCGTGCAGGCCGAGATGCTGCGGTTGCATGTGCGCCGGCGGCTGTCCGAACAACTCGACGGTGTAACCCACGGGCCACAGGGATCGCTGGACAAACTGCTCATGACCTGGGTCGACCAATCCGTCGGCCATGCCGCCCTCGCTGTCGCCGGCACCGGCGACCAGGAACTGTTCGGTTCCTACCTGTACAGCCGCGCGCAGAGCGTGATGGGCGGCACCTCGCAGATCCAGAAGAACATCATCGCCTCGCGCATCCTCGGATTGGGAGTCTGAAATGTACGATATGCCCGCCGAAATCGACGTCCGGGCCGACGGTCCACTGCGGATCGTCACCCTGAACCGGCCGGCCGCCCTCAACGCGGTGGACGACGCCCTGCACTCCGGGCTCGCGCGGTTGTGGCCCCGGGTGTCGGAAGATCCGCAGGTGCGGGCGGTGGTACTGACCGGCGCCGGGAAAGCGTTCTCGGCCGGCGGCGATTTCACCTATCTGGAAGAACTGGGACGCGATACCGCATTGCGCGAGAAAACCATCGCCCACGGCCGCGATATCGTGCTCGGAATGGCACGCTGCCGGGTCCCGGTGGTCGCGGCGGTCAACGGCCCGGCGGTCGGTCTCGGCTGCAGCCTGGTCTCGCTCAGCGATATCGTCTATATGGCCGAAACCGCCTACCTCGCCGACCCGCACGTCCAGGTCGGCCTGGTCGCCGCCGACGGCGGCCCGCTCACCTGGCCACTGCACACCAGTCTGCTGCTGGCCAAGGAGTACGCGCTCACCGGCGCCCGTATCCCCGCCGACCGCGCCCGGGACATGGGCCTGGCCAACCATGTGGTTGCCGATCCGATGGCCGAGGCGCTGGCCTGCGCGAAGCGGATCGCCGAAATGCCCCGCCAGGCTGTCGAGGCCACGAAGCGCGTCCTGAACATGCAACTGGAGAAGGCGGTACTGACCTCACTGGACTACGCGCTCACCGCGGAATACCAGTCGTTCCAGACCGACGATTTCCGCGCGACCATCACCCGGCTCACGGCTGGGAAGAAGTAGGTCCTCGCGGCGATGTCACACCGGCCGCTACCGTTCCGTCGACTCGACGTACTGATTCCCGACAGGAACGGAGCGCCACCCCATGGCGATCGACATCATCAACCCGCCGGAACTGCACGATCCCGTACCGTTCGGGTACAGCCATATCGCCCGCACCCGGGGTGAACTGGTTTTCGTCGCCGGACAGTACGATTCCGGCGCCGACGGGCAGCCTGCCGGGGACGATTTCGCCGCGCAGGTCGAGGCGGCGTTCGACAACCTCGGTATCGCCCTGGCGGCGGTGGGTCTCGGATACGCCGACGTCGCCGTACTGCGCACCTATATCGTGGGCCACGACCTGGAAAAACTCGGTGTGCTGGGGCGCCGGATCGCTGCGATCTGGGGTGAGAAACCGCCCGCGCAGACTTTGCTCGGCGTCGCCGCACTGGCATTGCCGACGATGCAATTCGAAGTCGACGCGGTCGCGGTACGGCCGTGAACGATCCCGTCCGGCGGAACTGTTGTGGCGAAGACGGCTCCCGAACGGGCGGCTGAGTGGGAAAATCGGCGGGTGATCGACTGGCTTGCCGTCGCAGCCGCTCCCGCTCCCGCCGGATCGTGGTGGAAAGACCTTCTGCTCTTCGCAGTTCCCCCGGCGGTCGTTCTCCTGGCCTGGATCGGTGGCCGCTACGCGCTCCGCAACGCGCGCAGGACGCCGTACGAGCGGCTCGACGTGCTGGTCAAGATCCGCTCGGAGTGGCCCGAAGGGCTGGAAGGGCGCGATTCGCTGGACCGGTCGGTGGCGCATGCGCTGGCCCGGATCCGGCAGATCGAAGGCGATACGACACATCTGGACACCTCCGCGAACGCGCGGTGGGCGGATTACCGGGTGGCGCTGCAGCAGCGGCGATCCGCCTACCGGCGGGCCGCCTTCGGCGTGGCCACGCTCGGTACGCTCGCCGCGATCGCGGTGCTGAGGTTTCCGCTGTGGTCCGATATCGCGGCCGAGCGCGGCCGGCGGGCAGCGCTGACAGCGGTCTATCCACCGGCAGTGCTGTTCGTGGCCGCGCTGCTGGTCACCGGAACAGCTCTGTGGGAGCTGAATCGCTTCCGGCAGCGCGAAGAACTCGGCGCCTACCGGCCGAAGGCCCCGGCCGGCGCACCGGGTGCGGTCGGCGCCGAAACCGGCGGGCCGGACGCCGGCGAGCCGCTGTGACCACGCCTGTTCCCCGCAGCTGCGGCGGAAACCTGTGGGGTCGTGGGAGGGACTGCTGCCGCGACGCCGTCCTCCCGGCCGGCCGGGTCACCGAGTAGCGAGCAGCGACTCCGAGCGCTGGATCGTGCCGGTGATACCGGTGGCATCCTGAGCAGCGAGCAGAGCTGCGGCCCGGCCCATCGTCTCGGGTGGTTCCACCATCTCGGCCGGGATATCACCACCGCCGGCCGCCTTCCAGCCCTCGGTGAGTACGACACGCGACGGGCTCAGGCAGTTCACCGCGATATTGTCCGGTCGTAGATCGGCGGCGAGGCCGAGATAGAGGCGTTCCACGGCGGCCTTGGACACCCAGTAGGCGTTGGCGCCGCGGTCGGTCATCTCGACGCCGGTGGTGGTGACCGCGATGAGCGAGCCGCCGCCGCGGGCGCGGATATGTGGTATCACCTCGCGGGTCACCAGGAAGACCCCGGTGAGGTTGACGTCCAGGCACAGCTGCCAGCGTTTGAGCGGAGTGCTCTCCACCGGCCCCAGCCACAGCACACCGGCATTCGCGACGAGGATGTCGATTCCGCCGAACTCGGCGACTGTCGTGGTCACCGCAGCTCGGATCGACTCCTCTTCGGTCACATCGCACGGCACCGCCAGCGCGTGGCCGCCCGCGGACGCGATCCGTTCGGCCACCTGATGAATGGTGCCTGCGACGCGGCCCGGTTCCGCCGACCGCGCCGCGACCGCGACGGTTGCGCCCTCCCCGGCCAAGGTTTCCGCGATCGCGGCACCGATTCCGCGGCTGGCGCCGGCGATGAAGGCCACCTTTCCCGCCAACGGCCGGGCGCCACCGGGCCCAGCCGTTTGTGGCGCCGGTTCTGCCCCGCCGCCGGTCGGAGTCGCGGTGGTCACTTCGGCGGGAACCGCAGCGCGCCGTCGAGGCGGATCACGTCGCCGTTGAGGTAGTCGTTCTCCACGATCGACTGCACCAGGTGCCCGTACTCCGCCGAGCGGCCCATCCGCTTCGGGAACGGGATCTGCGGCGACCAGTACTGTTCCAGCTGGTCGGCGGCCTTGCCATAGGCTGGGGTGTTGAAGGTGCCGGGGGCGATGGTGACGACTCGGATACCGAGGGGGGAGAGGTCGCGGGCGGCGACCAGGGTCATGCCGATCACGCCACCTTTGGCGGCCGAATAGGGAAGCTGCCCGATCTGGCCCTCGTAGCCGGCGACCGAGGCCGTGTTCACGATGACCCCGCGCGCGCCCTCCTCGGTGGGGTCGGATTCGGCGATGGCCGCCGCGGACAGCCGCATCACGTTGAACACCGCGGTCAGATAGAACTCGATGGTGGTGCGGAAACCGTCGAGGGGCAGTGGCTTACCGTCCTTGCCCACCAGGCGGCCACCGCTGGCGGGACCGCCGTGGGTGTCGACCGAGATACGCAGGGGGCCGAGGGATTTCGCTTCCTCGATGGCCGCCTGCACCGATTCCTCGCTGGTGGCGTCGGTGTGCACGTAGCGGATTCCGAGTTCGGCGGCCAGTTCCTTGCCCTTGTCGTCGGCGACATCGGCGACAACCACGCGGGCGCCGGCCGCGTGCAGCCGCCGGACGGTGGCTTCGCCGAGTCCGCCCGTACCGCCGACGACAATCGCCGAACTTCCTTCGATCTGCATGACGCTGCCCTCTCTTGCGATTATCGCTCTCAGATTGAGAGAATACTATTCTCATGTATATCGGCAAGATCGTCGACGTGGCGGAAACTGGAGATAACTGATGCCCGAAGCCGTGATCGTATCCGCGTTACGCACCCCGATCGGTACCGCCCGCAAGGGCACCCTGCGCGAAACCACCGCTTTCGATCTGGCCCATCACGTGGTCGAGGCGACGGCAAAACAGCTGCACACCGACGTCCCGGTCGATGATCTGCTCCTCGGCGAGGGGCGATACGGCGGTGGGGTGATCGCCCGCCACGCCGCGATCACCGCGGGGCTCACCGGTGTGCCGGGTCTGGCGCAGAACCGGCACTGTGCGGCCGGGATGGCGGCCGTCCAGACGGCCGCCGCAGGTATCCGCGCCGGGATGGACCGGCTGGTGCTGGCCGGCGGGGTCAATGCGGATTCCACCGCCCCGCGGGCACGTTTCCGGACCGGGCCGGAGGAGTGGGCCGATCCGTGGGTCTCACCCTCGCACCCGGACCGCCCGGACGCGCCGAACCTGGACATGTCGATCACGGTGGGCTGGAACGCCGCCGTGAAATCCGGGATCACCCGCGAGGAAATGGACGCCTGGGCGCTGCGCTCGCACCGCAATGCCGTCGCGGCGATCGACGAGGGCCGGTTCGACGACGAGGTCGTCCCGATCGACACCCCGTTCGGGGTTTTCTCCGTGGATGAGCACCCACGCCGTAGTACCACCATGGAGAAACTGGCCGCGCTGAAAGTTCTGCACCCCGAGATCGAGGGATTTTCGATCACCGCCGGCAATGCGGCGGGCGCGAACGACGGCGCCGCCTTGCTCACCGTCGCCAGTGACGAACTGGGCCTGCCCGCACTGGCCACCGTGCGGTCCTGGGCGTCGGTGGGCGTCGACCCCGCCGATACCGGCCTGGCCCCGATCGAAGCGATCACCAAGGCCGCACAGAGGGCCGGGATCTCGCTGAGCGAAGTGAAACTCTTCGAGATCAACGAGGCATTCGCCTCGGTACCGATCGCCGCCGTCCGCGCCCTCGACCTGAACCCCGACCTGGTGAACGTGAACGGCAGCGGCTGCTCCCTCGGCCACCCGGTGGCCGCCACCGGAGCCCGCATGATCGTCACCACGATCCACGAATTGCGCCGCCGTGGCGGTGGATTGGCCATTGTCGCGATGTGCGCGGGCGGTGGAATGGGTTCGGCGACGGTGCTCGACGTCACCGCTGCGTGAGTACACAGGTCATGATCTCCGCCGCCGCGGTCCGGGCTCGGGAACCGTTCGGGTTCGGCGGCGAGGTGGGTGGCCGGCGACGGCCCGGTGCCGGGGAACGGAGCGGAGGGAGGCAGCAGTGAATGATCGAGGCCACGGGGAAATGGGGACTCACCGTGCGGGAAGCGGCGACGCGGGGGCAGGTATCGCAGGCGGCGCCGCGGACCCCGCTGCCGGAGGTTTCGCCGCCGGAACAGCTGCCGGAGGGTTCACCGGGGAGCCGGCCGAGCTCATATCCGCCGCGCGCGCCGGGTCGGTGCGCGCGGCCGGGCGGTTGCTGACCCTGATCGAAGGTGACCGGCGGGACGAAGTGCTGGGGTTGCTGGCGGCCGCGACGATCCGGGTCGTCGGGATCACCGGACCACCGGGCGCCGGAAAATCCACCACCATCGCCGCCCTGGTCTCGGCGTATCGAGCGCAGGGCCTGCGGGTGGCGGTGCTGGCCGTGGACCCGTCCTCGCCCTACAGCGGTGGCGCCCTGCTCGGCGACCGGATCCGGATGGCCGCGCATATCGACGATCCGCAGGTGCTGATCCGCTCGATGGCCACGCGCGGGCATCTGGGTGGGTTGTCGGCCGCCGTCCCCGCGGCGATCCGGTTGCTCGCCGCGCTGGCCTACGACCTCGTGGTGATCGAATCGGTGGGTGTGGGGCAGTCGGAAATCGAGATCGCCGCCGTGGCCGATCCGACCGTCGTGGTCCTCACCCCGGGTGCCGGCGATGCGGTGCAGGCCGCGAAGGCCGGATTGCTGGAGGTGGCCGATCTGCTGGTCGTCAACAAGGCCGACCGCCCGGCCGCCGATCAGACGGTGCGCGAGTTGCGGGCCGAGTCCGATGTACCGATTCTCACCGCGATCGCCGCGGACGGCACCGGGATACCCGAACTGGTCACGACCATCGACGAGCATCACCGCGCCGATACCGCCGCCCGGCGCGCCGCCCGGGCGCGGTCGCAGATTCTGTCGCTGGCGCACAGTAGGCTGCGCGCCCGTCCCGAACTCGAAACGCTGGCCTGCGCGGTCGCCGCCGGTCGGTGTGATCCGTACACAGCCGCGGAACTTCTGGCATCAGTGGGTACGGAGATACCTGCCGCGATAGCCGGGTACGCCGAAAGCGGCGGTTCGCAATGACATGACCACACTGCTTACAACCACCTGCCGGGCGGTGCGATGCTCCCGCACCCGGGCCTGTTTTCGATGTGTTCGCCGTGTTGAACGGTGTGGTGGTTCCGGTGCCCTATCCGCCACGGCCCTGGTGCCGAAGCTGTGAGCTGGTCAGCGTGGTCGAACGAAAGATCGGAAGCTACTGCTACACACTGGCGTTCATGCGCCGGGTGGAGGTGTGACGTCCAGGTGGAGGCGGGTCAGGCGCTGGGTGCGGATGCGCCACCGGTCCCCGGACTTCGCGTAGGTTTCGTGGTAGTGGCCGAAGCCGTGGATTCGGGTGCCGTCGGGGAAAACGAGGCGGTCTTCCATGGCCCAGATTCCGGTGGCCGCGGTGTCGGAGAGCAGTTCGATCTCCGGGGTGTGGCCGTGGTGGATGGTGATCGCGTCGCCGATCCGGGGAGTGAGGAAGGCGAGGAATTCGTCGGCGCCGGTGATCACTTCGCCGCCCGAGCCGGTGACGTCGATGACGACGTCGTCGCAGAACAGCTCCCGGAAACCCGCCCAGTCCTTGGTGTCCATCAGACGGAAATAGCGGGCCTTCAGGGTGCGGATCGCTTCGTACTCGTTCATCGTGGTCCCAGCGTCGCGGTGATCGGGGGCAGGTCGAGGACGGTGCGGATCCCGGGAGCCGCGGCGCAGACGTAGCGGACCGCGTTGACGGCCCGGTTCGCGGTGTAGGCGGGGGAGTGTTCGGCCATCCGGTCGAGGGGGAACGGGAAGACCATATCGATCTCGAGCGGTGCGTCGCCTCGTACGCTGAGATGCCAGCCGGTCGGGCGGATCTCCCATTCGGTCTCGGCCTGGGCCCCGCAATGCCAGACGGCCTGGAAGCGGAGCACTGTGCGGCCCCGATGCACTCCGGAGATCGTGATGCGCTGGGCGGCAACGGTTCCCTCGGGGATTGTGCCGGCGGCGATCTCGAAGGTGCGGGTCGCGATGGCGACCTCGCCCGTGGCGGTCACGTCGTCCAGCGGAAGCCCGATCCCGTCGGCGAGCAGCCGCAGGGACGGACCGAAGCTGTTGCGCAGATGATCCAGCCGGCCCTGGGCGAACTCGCCCGGCGGGCCACCGAATCCCATGACATCGAACAGGATTCCCGGCGAATCGCGCCGGGACAGATCCGCGAACTCCTGGATGGTGAGCATGTCCAGACTCCGCTGGATCGATGTCAGCACCATCGGCACGGCTTCGGTGATGAAACCCGGGCTGCTACCGGTGCTGTGGATCGAGGTACCGCCGGTGGTGCACGCCGCCTCCACCCGCGCCCGCACCGCCGGGTCCATACTGCCGGGATGGTGGAAGACGCCGGCGGTGGTCACGATATTCGTACCGGCCGCCAGTATCCGGCACACCTCGTCGATATCGCAGGTCTGCGGCGTGTAGAGCACACAATCCGGAGCGTCGCGCAGTATTTCGTCGATCTCGCCGGTAGCGCGGACGCCGGTCGGTGTTCGCGACCCACACAGTTCGGCCGCATCGCGACCCTGTTTCTCCGGAGTGTGTGAATACACGCCCGTCAGAACGAGTTCCGGGTGTTCGACGATTCCGCGCAGGGTGCGGGAGCCGATCGTGCCGGTGGCCCATTGCGCGACTCGCAACGTTGTGGCAGGCCGCGCCGTCGGGGTCGCCAGGGGTGAAGGATGCATCGGATGCCTATCGGTTGTGCGTGCCGGCCGGGCTCAGGGCCGGAAACGGAGCAGGGCTTCCTGGGCGAACGAGGCGACCAGGGTGCCGTCCGCGGTGAGCACATCGCCGCGGCCGTAGGCACGGCCGTGTGCCATCACCAGACCCTCGTGCCGCAGTAGCAACCAGTCGTCGCTACGGAACGGGCGGTGGAACCACAGGGTGTGCGAGGTGGTGGCGGAGGTGAACTCGGTGCCGTTGCCGCTGTGGTCGAAACCTTCGATCGGGCGCAGCACCGTACCGATCACGTTCAGATCGGTGGCGTAGGACACGAGCCCGGGGGCGAGTTCGGCACCCACCTCGGGGGTGCGCATCCACAGGTCGTATTCGGCCGGGCCGGCCGCCTTATCGCTCAGATCGGTGAGCGACCGGGTCTCCCACGGGATCAGGCCGATCTCGACGGTGTGCTCGGGCCCCGGCACCGGCGGCACCGCGGCGATCTCCTGGTTCTCCCGCCCGTCTTCCAGCGCGGTCATCGACAGCAGCGCGGTGGCGATCACATCGCCCTTCTGCCGGGCGACGATGGTCAGTGTCGCGAAGGAGCGGCCGCGGTGCTGCGGTTGCACCACGTAGTAGACCGGGGCATCGCTTTTGCCCTCGCGGGCGAAGATGACGTGCACGGACTTCACCGTTTTGTCCGGGCAGGCGAAAACGGCCGCACGCAGGAACTGGGCCAGCAGCTGACCACCGAAGAGCCGGTGGTATTCCAGCTGCTGATTGGGGCCCTCGAAGACCGACAGGGTGGCCTGCGGGTCGGGGGCGGGCGCCGGGGCGTCGTCGTCGGTCTGCGGTGCGGTGGGGCGCAGGCGCAGGTCCATACAGGCGAGTAGATCGGTCCAGAGATCGGGCATACACCGAGTGTAAACCCGTATCTCCGGTTTGGAGAACGTTATTCTCGCAAGGATTCAGCGGGCGAATCCGCGCGCGCAGAACTCCCAGATCTCCTCGGCCGAGATCGGGTGCGTGGTCTCGTCGTCGATTCCCCCGTTGGACTGGGCCGTGAACATCACCGTCTGCATCACCATGGCGGCCATCCGGCGCGGATTCACTTCCTCGCGCAGCAGGTCGTCCTTGTCGGCGTCGATCATCAGTTCCGTGAACAGTACGACCAGCGGCGTATGCGCGACTTTCACCTGTGCGGGATGGCTGACCAGCAGCTGCGGCGCGAAATCGGTGAACAGCGGACGCTGCGCGGTGGGGTCCGGGCGGCACAGTTCGTAGAGCAGTTCCACGGCGAGCTGCAGCCGGTCCAGGGCGTTGTCCTTACCCGCGACGGCGGCCCGGATCTGATCGGCCGTCCGGCTCAGGGCGTCTTCGAACAGTGCCAGCAGTAGTTCGTGTTTACCGTCGAACTGCAGGTAGAAGCTGCGCAGCGACTGTTTGGACCGGTCCACGACCTCTTGGACCGTGAAATCCGTGGTGCCCTTTTCGGTGATGATCGCCTGGGCGGCATCGAGAAAGCGCTGCACGCGTTGTTCGGCGCGCAGCTTCGCGGTGCGGATGGAGCGCTCTACGGCGCGCTGCTTCCAGGCCGGTTCTTCGCTTGGGCTGGTCACCGGCTGGCCCGTCCGATCCCATCGATCCCATATGTGGAGAACATGGGTGCACTGTACCGGAGAACGTCCCATGTCCGGGCAGGCACGTCCGGTGTTCGCACCGTTGAGGAGACTATTAATTTCATCTCAAGAGAATGCTATTCTCCTGAACGTAACGCAACCCGCCCAGCAGGAGGAGCCCGGATGCTCTTCGAGTTCGATGCCGATCAACGGCTGCTCCGCGATACGGTCCGCGAAGTCACCGCCAAGGAATGCCCCGCCACGGTGATCCGGGAGATCGTGGACTCCGGTGCGGATCCGGGCCGGCTCTGGAAGACCTACGTCGAGCTCGGCTGGACCGAACTCGTGGAACCGGAAGCGGCCGTGGAGCTCGGGATCGTGCTCGAGGGCCTGGGCCGGGCCACCGACCCGACGCCCTATCTTGCCACGATGACCCAATTCGCGCCGCTGGCAGGTGCTTCCGGCGCCCCGGAAGCACCCGGCGCCGCGGTGTTCGAGGGGGTGACCGCGGTCCGCGACGGCGCGGGCTGGCTGCTGCGCGGTACCGCGGGCCACGTCCTCGACGGCGACCGTGGTGATCGCCTGGCAGTGGTCACCGCCGCCGGGGTCTTCGTGGTTCCCGCGGAGGCCGCCACCGCCCGGCGGATCGAGGTTTTCGATCCGGTGCTGCACATCGCGGAGGTCACGTTCGACAACGTGCGGGTCACCGATGCCGACCGCACCGCCGCCGATCCCGAGCGCGCCCGGCAACTGGCCCTGACCGGCCTGGCGCTGACCACGGTCGGCGCCTGCCAGCGCGTGCTCGATCTCGTCCTCGACCATGTGCGCACCCGGCAGCAGTTCGGCACCGCGATCGGCGCGTTCCAGGCGGTGCAGCACAAGGCCGCCGATATGCATCTGGCCATCGAACGGGCGCGGGCGCTGGGATATTTCGCGGCGCTGTGCCTGGCGGAAGACGATCCGCGCCGCCGGTCGGCGGCGGCGATGGCCAAGGCGTCGGCGGGGGAATGTCAATCGGTGGTTTTCCGGCACGGCGTGCAACTGTTCGGTGCCATGGGGTTCACCTGGGAAAACGACCTGCAGTTCGCGATCAAACGGGCCAAGGCCGGGGAACTGCTCTTCGGCGGCGCGGCCGAACACCGCGCCGTAGTGGCCCGGGAGTACCTCGCCGCCCGGCATTGATCGGCGACATCATGGGTGCGTGCCCGGGCGCCGGTGACCGGTGCCGGGTGGCACAGCAAACCGAATACGAGCATCGGGTACGGCACGCGCCCGGTGCACCCCGGAACCGAGGAGCACTGTTTTGTCCTATATCGACTATTCGGTCGCCGATAAAATCGCGACGATCACGCTGAACCGCCCCGAGGCGGCCAATGCCCAGAATTCGGCACTGCTCGACGAGTTGGACGCCGCGTGGACCCGGGCCGCGAACGACGAAGACGCCGTGGTGATCGTCTTGAACGCGGCCGGAAAACATTTCTCGGCCGGGCACGACCTCAAAGACGACAGCTGGCCCAAACCGGAGAAGATCACACTCGACTGGATCTATCAGACGGAGAGCCGCCGGTATCTGGAATACACGCTGCGGTGGCGGAATGTGCCCAAACCCTCGATCGCGGCGGTACAGGGCCGCTGTATCGCGGGCGGGCTCATGCTGTGCTGGCCGTGTGATCTCATCGTCGCCGCGGACAACGCGCTGTTCTCCGATCCGGTGGCGATGATGGGTATCGGCGGGGTCGAATACCACGGGCACACCTGGGAACTCGGACATCGCAAGGCCAAGGAGATCCTGTTCACCGGCCGTCCGGTGACCGCCGCGGAAGCCGAGCAGGCCGGGATGGTGAATATGGTGGTGCCGCTCGCGGAACTGCCGGCCAAGACCGCGGAACTGGCGGGGCAGATCGCGCAGATGCCGCCGTTCGGGCTGCGGCAGGCCAAGCGCGCGGTGAACCAGACGATGGATGTGCAGGGTTTCTACGCCGCGATCCAATCGGTGTTCGATATCCATTCCACCGGACACGGAAACGCGCTCAGTGTGAGCGGTTACCCGATTCTGGTCGACCTGGAACAGATGAAGACGAATATGAAGTAGGAACGGAAACGGGGATCGGCACCGTTCGCCGCGGTGCCGATCCCCGTATCGAAGATATGACGCCGATGCGGAAACCGGCGGTCAGGGATTCTTGCGACACGGGCAGCGTAACCGAATGACGCTCGCCCGGAATCCATTTTCGAAATTTCCCGGATGGACGACACATTGGAAATGTCCATCGGAAAGGTTTCCGCCATGCGTTCCAGCAGAATCCGGCGTGCCACCACAATTTTCGGTCTGGTGGCGTTGACCGCCACGGCCGTAATCGGCTGTGGCGATTCCGAGGACGATGCGGCCGCGGCCACCTCGGCCTCCGCCGCCACCAGTTCCGCCGCCCCCGCCGCGGCTTCCCCGGACGCCGAGAAAGAGATCTCCGCGGCCTTCGTGACGTTCTTCGACGGTAAGGCCGCACCCGCGACCCGTGCGGGGCTGGTCGAGAAGGGCGACGAATTCAAACCCTTCCTCGAGGGAATGGCGGCCGACCCGCGTGCCCAGGGCACGAGCGTGACCGTTTCCGCCGTGCAGGTCGTGGACGACAGAACGGCCGATGTCACCTACACCCTGTTGCTCGGCGGTAATCCGGTGCTGCCGGACCAGTCCGGGCAGGCGGTCAAGGAAGGCGATACCTGGAGGGTCGCCGCGATGACCTTCTGTGCCTTGCTCGCCGTGCAGGGCACCGGCCAGGTGATCCCGGCGTGTAGCTGAGCATCGCTGTCCCGGCGTTGTTTCGGTCCGGGGGCAGCGCCGCGACGGGAGCCGGCTCGATGGAGGTGGGAGCGTAGGGAGGCGGGGTGTCGTATCGGTTGCGCAGTATCGGTACGTCACCGGCTCCGGCTCGTGCGACCTCGGGCCGGCGGGGTGTGGATGTGGCGGGCCGGTGCTCGATCCGCCACGCTCACCCGGGTCGAGCCTGCCACTCGGCGTGTGCTGTGCGGAGCATGCACTGTACCGGACCGCGCCGGCTCGTTCACGGAGCCGTACCCACTATTAACCGGATATACATCCGGTAAAAGGCGTGAATCCGGCTGTACCCGACCGGTTCCCGGGCTAAACTCCGCGCGGCGTGTGTGGAACGGGATTTCCGTGCACCTTCACCATCACTCTCCAGAAAGACGAACCGATGTCACGAAGACACCGGGTGGCGCGAACTGCCGCTGCCTGTGGCGTCGTGCTCTCGCTGAGCGCGATCACCGGGTGCGGCAACTTCTTCGGCCCCGACAATTGCTATGTACTACCTTCTACCGAGGCTTCCGCCACCGATGTCGCCGCCGGAGCGGCGAAACCCGGCGTGAACGTTGCCGTCCCGGATTCGCCGGCAGCGGCCGCCGCCTCGATAACCGGCGTCTATCAAGCGTTTTTCGCAGCCGCCACCTCCACTGGGGACCGGATCGCACTGGTCGAACGCGGCGACGATTTCGAAACCGAGATCTCCGGGATGGTGAACCATATCCGTACCGCGCTCACCACGGTCGAGATCGCCGAGGTCGTCGTACTCGACGCGACGCATGCCGAACTCCGGTTCACCGTGAACATCTCCGGTAATCCCGTGGTGAGCAATCAGCTCGGGCACGCCGTCAGGGAAGCCGACGGCTGGAAGATCGCGGCCACCACCATGTGCGGCCTGGTCGCGATTTCCGGAGGAGTGTCACAGGCCTGCGCCTAGGACACCGGGAACGCCGGCAGGCCTGCGCCCCACGGCAGCGGTCCGGGCCGCGCGACCGCCGCAAACGCCGCCGGGCAGTCTGTCGCATAGGGCCTTCGTGCGTATCACCTCGATCGGCAACGTCGCCGCCGGCCGTCTTGCCGCGGATGACCTTCGTACGCGCCACCGCGCCCGCCTCGATCGGCAACGGTCACCGCGGGGCGGCGGCGCGGGTGCAGGCAACGTGCACCGCCTGTGGAAGACTGCACGGCCGGCATGTGGGACGGAAACCGCCTGCTGTGCAGGGTGTTACAGCTGTGCGAGGCGGGGCGCATAGCCGAGTGCGCGCAGCGTCGCACCGGCTTCGCGGGTGAGATCCCGGGCGCTGCCGAGTAATCCGTCCAGCACCAGCACCCGCCGATAGTGGCGGTGGAATTCGTGTTCGGCGGTGAATCCGATACCGCCCAGCACCTGCTGGCAGTGGCGCGCGGTCACGAGCGCCGCGCGCCCGGCGGCGGCCTTGGCGAGTGAAGCGGCGAGGGCGTCGTAGTCCTGCGGTACGGCCGAAGCGGGGTGGGCCGGATGGTGCGCATCGGCCGGCTCCAGCGTGAGTGCGGCCTCCGCGCCCTCGATGGCGACCAGGGTTTCGGCCAGCCGGTGCCGGATGGCCTGGAAACCCGCCACGGGTTTACCGAACTGCTCTCGTTCCAGCGCGTGCCGACGGGCGAGCGCGAGCATGGCGCGCGCGGAGCCGGTGAGCCACCAGCCCAGCGCACGCCGGCCCGCAGCGAGCGGAGCCGCGAGGGTCGCGAGTGGTTCGGTGGGCTCACCGGCGGCGTGCAGTGGAAGTTCGGGATCGAGAAGAACGACGTGGTCGTTGCGCTGCTGTCGCGGCGGGCTCTCGTTCCGCGGGTCTGTGCTCGGCGCGGCATCGGCGGTTTCGGACCAGAGCAGCCAGCGGCCACCGCTGAACGGCAGCGGCACCGGTTCGCCGAACGGCCGGCCCGTGGCGTGTGCCAGCACATCGTTGAGCAGTGGGGCGTGGGAGCCCGTCTCGCCGAGCAGGCGGAAGACCGAGGAGACCGCGATATCGGCGGTGTCGGCGCCGGTGAGCAGATCGTGCCAGCCGAGGTCGCACAGTGCGGGATAGAGTTCGGCGCCGGTGGCCGTGGCCATCGTCTTGCGCAGCGTATCGGTGAGCAGGGTCAGTTCGGCGGCGTCCACGGTGCTACTCACTCCTTTCCCAGGTCGAGCAGGCGGCGGGCAATGATATTGCGCTGGATCTCGGCGGTGCCGCCGTAGATGGTCGCCGCCCGGGAATACAGGAATTCCGGGCGCCATTCGGAATCGGTGAGTTCGATCTGGCCGGGTAGCAGGTCGCGGGCGGTATCGAAGAGTTGCTGTTCGGCGGTGGCCAGCAGCACTTTGTCGATCGACGTGTCCGGGCCCAGGATGGCGCCGCCGGCGAGCCGCCGCTGGGTGGCCCGGGACCGGCAGCGGATCGTATGCAGGGCCAGGTAGGCGGCTCCGAGCTCGGCGTCGGCGGCGTCGGCGGTCTGGTCCAGCACGCGGTCGAGGCGGGTGAACAGATACGCGATCCGGTGCCAGAAACAGGTGGAGCGTTCATAGGGCAGCAGATCCATCGCGACCCGCCAGCCGTCGCCCGGCCGGCCCAGCATCCGGGATTCGTCCACCACGACATCGTCGAAGTAGACCTCGGCGAATTCATCGACACCGTGCATGGTGCGCAGCGGGCGCACGGTGATCCCCGGGGTGTCCATATCCACGAAGAACGCGGTGATCCCGTCGTGGCCGGGGCCGGTACGGGTCAGCAGGACACAGCGGGCGGCGAACTGCGCGAGGCTGGTCCACACCTTCTGCCCGTTGATCACCCACTGCCCATCGCGTTGTTCGGCTCGGGTGCGCAGGGAGGCCAGGTCCGAGCCGGATCCCGGTTCGGAGAAGCCCTGGCACCACTGCTCGCTACCGTCCAGCAGCCGCGGCACCATCGCGGCGGCCAGCTCCGGGCGGGCGTAGGCGATCATGGTCGGGGCCAGAACTTCGACCATCGAGTAGATGCCCGGTTCGGCGAGGCCGCGGGTGGCGACCTCCTCGCCGAGCACCGCCCGCAACAGCGCCGGTCCGCCCAGCCCGCCGACGGACTCCGGCCAGCCGTAGCGCATCCAGCCCGCCTCGAACAGTGCCCGCCGGACCCGGCCCAGCTGTGCGACCTGCGCGTCGAAACCGGGTTCGGGTCCGGGGGCGAGATCGTTCGCGTCGAGCCAGTCACGCACCCGCGACCGGAACTCCTCGACCCCCATATCGGACGAGTTCATACCGCCGGCCGCTCGAAGGCGTGCGGGATACCGGAATCGTGCACACCGCTGCGGCGGATGAAGGTCATGGCCCGGGTGGCCAGCCGCCAGCCCTTGTCGGTGCGCCGGTAGGTATCGGTGTAGTAGCCGATCCGCATATCGTGACTGGCATGCTCGACGAAGCACAGCGGCTGGGTGCCGGTGCCGGTATCGCCGTCCAGTTCGATCAGCGGAGTTCCGGTGAGGAACAGGCCTTTCGGTGCGGCGTCGACGAGTTCGGGGAACACGTCGAGGGTGTAGGTGTCACCGAAGGCGCTGTAGGTGCCGTCGGGGGTGAACACCCCGATCAGGCCCTCGATATCGCCCTTGGTGATGGTCACCGCGTAGCGGGCCAGCAGCTGCTGGATCTCGATCAGGTCATCGATTGCCGCCATAGACCTTTCCGCCTTTCATCACGAACCGCACCTGCTGGGTGACGGTGATATCGGCCAGGGGATCGCCGGGTACCCCGATCACATCCGCGAGCAGGCCCTCGGCGAGCCGGCCACGGTCGGTGACCTGGATGAGCTCGGCCGCGACGACCGTCGCCGCCCGCAGCACCGACAGCGGGTCGAGACCCCGCTCGACCAGGGCCACCAGTTCGTCGGCATTGCGGCCGTGCGGGATCGCCGGTGCGTCGGTACCGACGGCGATCTTCACGCCCGCGTCGAACGCGGCCTTCACCGAGGTCCGCGCCCGCGGGAACATCTCGGCCGCCTTGGCCTGGAGTTCCGGTGCCGCCTTGGAGACATCCATGGCGTCGGCCAGGCGCGTGGTCGGCACCATATAGGTCCCTGCCCGCACCATGAGGTCGATGGCTTCGTCGTCGATCAGGAAACCGTGTTCGATACAGTCGATCCCGGCCCCGACCGCCTCCTTCACCGCTTCGGCCCCATGGGTGTGGGCGGCCACCCGCAGGCCCCGCCGGTGTGCCTCGTCGACGATCGCCCGCAGTTCCTCGGTCGAATAGTGTTGTGCGCCGGGGGCTCCCGTCAGCGACATGACGCCACCGGAGACGCAGACCTTGATCAGCTGGGCACCGTGTTTGATCTGGTATCGCACCGCCTTGCGCACTTCGTCGACACCGTTGGCGATCCCCTCTTCGAGGGTCAGCTTCAGTACGTCGGGTGCGAAGGCGGAGAACATGGTGGGGTCGAGATGCCCGCCGGTGGGAGTGATCGCGTGGCCGGCCGGGACGATCCGTGGACCGTCGATCCAGCCGGCATCGATCGCCTTACCGAGCGCCACATCCAGCAGGTAACCACCGGTTTTGACGAACAGCCCGAGGTTGCGCACGGTGGTGAACCCGGCGCGCAGGGTGCGCCGGGCATTACCGACCGCGCGCAGCATCCGCAGCGGCGGGTCGTCCTGCACCGAGGAGGACAGCCCGGTTTCGCCCCGCCCGCCCATCAGGAGGTTGACCTCCATATCCATCAGACCGGGCAACAGGACGAGATCACCGAGCTCGATGATCTCGCCCTCCGGTTCGCCGCCGACGCCGACGATCCGATCCCCGTCGATCCGCAGGATGCCGGGCCGGACGATTTCGCCGGAATCCACATCGAGCAACCCGGCGGCCCGTAGTGTCAGCACGGCTACACCACCGGTTCGCGCACGATGTCCAGGTAGGCCGCGCCGCTGTCGGGCACTCTGGGCTGCTTCCAGACCTCCACCGGGAACGAGGCCATCACCAGCGACTGCAGCAGATGGAACAGATTACGCGCCTCGTCCGGCAGATCGTCGAGCGGGAATTTGTCGCAGTAGGCGATGGCGTCCTCGAGCCGGGCCATCCCCGCGTCGTAGAAATCCTGCATCTCCGGCATGGTCGAGGCCAGCCGTTTCGCGTACCGCTCGGGTTCGGTGGGCAGGATCCAGTCGGAAAACCGGGCCAGATCGGCGAATTCGGCGGGCAGTGCCTTGGTTTCCTCAGTTGCCATTGCGGTATTCCTCGACTTTCTTCTGCGCGGTCTTGTGCAGGTGGCGGAGCAGGATTTCCTGATCGTTGAGCGGGAAATCGGTGACGGTGCGGGTCGCGATCATCGTCTGGGTGGCCTCGAGGGTGTTCGCGTCCTGCAGCGCGTACTCCTTGAAGGTCACGCCGGCCAGTTCCTGGGCCAGCCGCTCCCGCGCGGTCTTCGCCGGCACGAAGTACAGATTGGCCTCGAAGATGTGCTTGTCCACCGCGGTGGGCCAGTAGTGGTAGGTGAGGTACCAGCCCGGTGCCCAGAACAACAGCGAGAAGTTGGGCCAGATCTCGAATTCGTCCACGCCCCAGGCGCGGTGACCGGCGGGATTGATGCCCACGGGCAGCGGGTCGAGGCCCTCGATATCGGGCCGGTCCCAGGGGCCGAACAGGCCGCTGCGCAGGACGCGCTCGATCGGCTTGACCATGTTCAGGTCCTTGGGCGGGGCCATTCCGCCCCAGGACGAGATCATCGAATGCGGGGGCTGCAGTTCGTAGTGCAGGGCTTCGTAGCCGTAGCCGGCCAGTTTGTCCGCTTCGTCCTTGACCGCCTGCTTCATATGCAGGATCGGCGCGTGATAGAACTCGGCGAAGGCGTCGATGAACAGCTTCCAGTTACTGCCGACCTCGGCGCGGTAGCTGAACACCTCGGTCATCTCGTGGAACGGATAACCCTCGAGACCCTTGATCATCGGGCCGAGGAAGGTGGTCAGCGGTTCGGCGTCGGGGTCGAGGTTGACGAAGATGAACCCCTCCCACACCTCGCAACGCACGTCCTTGAGGCCGTAGTCGGCCTTGTCCAGGCCGAAGAATTCCTTCTCCTGCTGGACGAAGGTCAGTTCGCCCTCGAGGCTGTAGCGCCAGGCGTGGTATTTGCAGGTGAACTGTTTGCAGAAGCCGGAGGTCTCCTCGTTGGGGAAATCGTCCCACACCAGCTTGTTCCCGCGGTGGCGGCAGACATTGTGGTAGGCGTGGATCTGATCGTCGTTACCCCGGACGATGATCAGCGAGGTCCCCGCGCAGGAGAGTTCCTTGGTGAAGTAGCTGCCCTTACGCGGCAGCCGCTCCACCCGGCCCACGTTGAGCCAGGTCTTCTTGAAGATGGCGTTGCGCTCGTCCTCGTAGAACTGGGGGTCGATGGAATCGCTGTAGTCGATCGGGTCGGTGCCCAGATCCGGGTAGTGTTCGGTCCAGCTACCCGCCGCTGGTTTGTTGAAGTGTGCCAAGGGATTACCTCTCGTACTCGGAACGGATGCCGAAGGTGTTGAAGGCCGCGGCAAGCGTGTTGTAGGTGCCGATGGTGAAGATCAGATCCATCCGCTGGTGTTCGTCGAGGTGCTCACACAGTCCGTCCCAGGTGGCATCGGACAGGTTCGACTTCTCGCCGAGTTCGTCGACGGCGTGCAGGACCAGCTGCTCGACCGGCTCGGCCGCCTCGCCGCGGGTCACGGCGGCGATCTCCGCTTCGGTGATCCCCTCGGCCAGCGCGGCTTCGCGGTGGTGGTTCCACTCGTAGACGCAGTCGCGCAGGTGAGCGACGCGCAGGATGGCGAGTTCGCGCAGCCGGGCCGGTAGCGACGACCGGAACAGCAGGTGGACGTTCAGCGTGAGGAACGCCTTGGTCAGCGCCGGATGGCGGACGAGTGTCGACAGGGCGTTGCTCGCCTGCTCCGGATTGCGCATCCGGCGCGGCAGCATCACCCGCAACGCGTCGTCGACCTCCTCGTCCCACTGGTCCGCGGGCAGGGGTGGTACTCGCATCGCGCCTCCTCTCGATGAGAATGCTATTCTCGCTTTCGGATAACAGATTTCCATGAGGCGGCCGGATAGTCAACGCGACGATGTACCGACAGGTGGCGGGGCCGGCCCGGGGAGATCGTCGCCAACCCGGACTGCGGTGGGTGTGGCGCTTGTTTCCGAGGTGTACCCAGAAAACAGGATATTGATTCTCGATTAGTGAGAAGCTAGTTTTCACTCACCGAGAGCTGGGTACACGGCCAATCGGCCGGAAGGTCCGCAACTCGGTGCACGGGCGGCCTGCCCGCCCGATCACGATCGGCTGACCGATGGGGGTCAGCGCAGAAAGGACAATCGTGAGACCGAAGCGAACCGCCGCCGCCCTGCTCGCCCTGGCATTACTGGCCACGGCCGGCTGCTCCGGCCGCAGTGGCAGCGAAACCGGCGATACCTCCCCCGGCGACACCGTGGTCGCCGATTTCGGCGACCTCACCGGGGTCTGCCAGGACGGTGACGCCGCCGGCGCCCCCACCCAGGGCGTCACCGACAGTGAGATCACCGTCGGCGTCTTCAGCGATGTCGGCTACTCCAAGAACCCCGAATTCGTCGACGCCGCGAAGGTCTTCACCTCCTGGTGCAACGCGGCCGGCGGAATCAACGGTCGCACGATCACCACCATCACTCACGATTCGAAGGTGATGGCCGTGCGGCAGAAGATGGTGGAAGCCTGCCGTACCGATTTCGCGCTGGTCGGCGGTGGCGCGGGCCTGGACGGGCTCGGGGCGAAGGAACGCCTCGAATGCACCCTGCCGGACTTTCCCGCCCAGGTCTCCCAGCAGCCCAACCTCGGCACCGACCTGCAGGTGATCGCCTCGCAGAGCACCTACGCCCACTACGACCCCTACAACGGGTTCCGGCAGTGGCTCACCAAGGAGGCCTATCCGCAGTCTGCGGCCGCGGTCGGCATCGTCAACGGCGATTCCCCGGTGACCAAGGTCCTCGGCGACAAGGCCGTCGAATCGCTGAACGCCATGGGCGCCAAGGTGATCTACAACGAGCTGTACCCGGTGGGTGGCGTCACCGACTGGACGCCGTACGCGCAGGCGATCAAGAACAGCGGCGTGCGCGGGCTGATCTGGTACGGCGAGGACGCGCCGCTGGCCAAACTCGAGGAGAAGCTGACCTCGATGGATTACAAGCTGGACTGGATCGACCCCAACAACAACGCCTTCCGCGACGATTACCTCGAACTGCTCGGCCGCTCGGCCACCTTCCAGAACAATCTGGTGGATCTCGGCGGTGTGGTGCCGCCGCAACTGGCCGATCAATCGCCGGCCATGCAGCAGTTACAGGCTCTCTACGAGAAGTACGCGCCCGACGCGGTGATCAGCCTGCCCGCGATCCGCGCGTTTTCGGCCTGGCTGCTCTTCGCGAAGGCCGCGAGTGGCTGCGGTTCCGAACTCACCCGGACCTGCCTGGTGGAAACGGCGCAGCGGGAAACCACCTGGACCGGCGGCGGTTTGCACAGCCCGAACGATATGTCCGTGAAGGACCGGGCCCCGACCTGCTTCAACGTCATGCAGGCCACGGCCGAAGGCTGGAAAGTAGCCGATTTCGGCGCGAACGACGGCCTGTTCCGCTGCGGAACCCCGCCCTACCGGTACACCGGGAACTACGGTGAACCGCTGACGCTGGCGGATGTCGGCAAAACCATGGCGGACGTCAAGTAACCGATATGGACCAATTCCTCGCCTTCGGGATCGTCGGGCTGAGCACCGCCGCCGTCTACGCCGTGATCGGCAGCGGTCTGGTGCTCACCCATACGACCACCGGAATCTTCAACTTCGCGCACGGCGCGGCCGGGATGATGGCGGCCTTCTCCTACTGGCAGCTCACCGCCGGCTGGGGAGTCCCGGTACCGATCGCGCTGGCGATCGTGCTGCTGGTGCTGGCGCCGCTGTCGGGCCTGCTCGTCGAACGCGCCCTGCGGGCTGTGCAGGGCCTGGGGGACGCGGAAAAACTGGTGATGACGGTCGCGCTGCTGAGTGGCCTCATTGCTACCGCCCGCTGGATCTGGAATCCGATCCAGGCCCGCTCGCTACCCATCTTCTTCGCCGACGCCGAACCCATCCGGCTCGGCGCCGCCACCGTCACCTGGCATCAGGCGCTGACCATGCTGGTGGCCATCGCGGTCGCGGTGGCGCTGCGGGTGCTGCTGTTCAACACCCGCACGGGCGCGGAGATGCGGGCCACCGTCGACGACCGGGCCTTGGCCGGGCTCACCGGCGCCGACCCGGTACGCGCGAACCGGGTCGCCTGGATCCTCGGCATCGAATTGGCCGCGGTGGGCGGCATTCTCATCGCGCCCACGGTGTCGCTGGACGCCGCCACGCTGTCACTGCTGATCGTCAGCGCCTACACCGCGGCGATCTTCGGCCGGTTGCGCAGCCTGCCGATGACCTTCCTCGGCGCGGTCGTGGTGGGCCTGATGGAGAGCTACCTCACCGGGTACCTGCCGCAGAACGAGTACCTGCCCGGCCTGCGGCTGGCGGCGCCGGCATTGCTGCTGTTCGCAGCGTTGCTGCTGTTCCCGCACGGGCGGTTGCGCGGCCGCGATCGCAAACTCAGTCCGGTGCCCACCCCGTCCCGCGGCGGTGCCGTGTTCTTCGCCGGGGTGATCGTGATCCTGGGATTGATGGTCGCCACCATGCTCGGCGAAAGCGATCTGATCGCCTACGGGCCGATGTTCGCGTTCGGGGTGATCGCGCTGTCGTTCGTACCGCTGTCGGGGTACGCCGGGCAGATCTCGCTGTGCCAGTTGAGTATGGCGGGAATCGGCGCGATCGCCTACGGGCATCTGGCACCGGACGGTGAACTGTGGGGCCTGCTCGCCGCCGTGGTGATCGCGGCGCTCGCCGGAACCTTGATCGCGCTGCCCGCGCTGCGGCTCTCGGGTGTGTACCTGGCCCTCGGGACCGCGGCCTTCGCGGTGGTGCTCGACCGGTGGATCTTCACCCTGCCGTCCTTCGAGATCGCGGGACTGACGATCAAGTTCTTCGACCAGGGGTCGGTCGAGGTGCACGGACCCAACCTGTTCGGGTTGCGGTTGGACACCGCCGCGGGCATCACCCTTTTCGCGGCGGTATGCCTGGCCCTGGCCACCCTCGGCGTCGCGGCATTGCGGCGCGGACGGTTCGGCCGGCGGCTCATCGCCCTGCGCGACAGCGAAGCCGCCTACGCCACCCTCGGCGGCAATCTGTTGCGCGCCAAGGTGGCGGTGTTCGCGCTCAGCGGGGGACTGGCCGGACTCGGCGGTGCCCTGTTCGGCATGCAGATCGGTTCGGTGACGCCGGAACAGTTCAACTTCGTGGCCGGTCTGCCGATCTTCCTGGTGGCCGTATTCGCCGGCCTCGGGGCGCTGGGCAACGGCCTGTTCGTGGGTGTCGCGCTCTACGGGCCGATGCTGGCGCTGCCGGTGCTGTTCCCCTCCACCGAGAACCTGATGCATGTGCTGCCGGCGCTGGCCGGTATCGCCTTCGGCGGCGGCGTGGTGAGCCACGGCGCGGTCGCCCGGATGCGGCAGGACTTCGAGGCGGCGATCCGCAACCGGGTCACGCTGGCGCTGATGGTCGGTATCCCGGTGCTGCTGTGGCTGATCCGGCTGACCGGCGTGATCGACGGCTGGATCTTCTTCTGGGGTTCGGTACTCGCGGTCTTCGCGGTGCGGATATGGGCGAACAACCGGGAAAAGCGCGCGGCCGCGGACGAACCCGACGTACCCGTCGAATGGTGGGGCGTGAAACGACCGTGGCAGCCGGGCGACAAGGAGGTGCTCGATCATGCCATCGCTGCTGGACGTTAGCGATATCACCGTCACCTTCGGCGGCCGGCGCGCGCTCGACGGCGCCGGGTTACGGGCCGAGGCGGGCGAGGTCACCGGGTTGATCGGGCCGAACGGGGCGGGTAAGAGCACCCTGTTCGATGTGATCTGCGGGTTGCGCCGGCCGGCCGCCGGACGGGTCCGGATGGCGGACCGGGATATTACCCGGCTCGATCCGGCCCGCCGGGCCCGGCGCGGGATGGCACGCACCTTCCAGCGGCTCGAACTCTTCGGCCGGCTGTCGGTGCGGGACAACTTGCTGGTCGCGGCCGAGCTGGGGCCGCACCGGCGCCGGGCCGAGCAGGTGGTCGATGAGATCGTCGACCGGCTCGAGCTCGGCGAACGCGCCGGTGATCTGGCGGATTCGCTCCCGACCGGGCTGGCGCGGCTGGTCGAAGTCGGCCGCGCGCTGGCGGTACGGCCGACCTTGCTGCTACTCGACGAACCCGCCGCCGGCCAGGACAGCGCGGAAACGGATCGGTTCGCCGAACTGCTGCGCTCGGTGGCCGCCGACGGTACCGCGGTGGTGCTGGTCGAACACGATATGGGCCTGGTGATGAGCGTTTGCGATCAGGTGTACGTCCTCGATCTCGGGTCGGTGATCGCGAGCGGAACGCCCGAGGTGATCCGCCGCAACGACCAGGTCCTCGCGGCCTATCTGGGGGCCTCGTGACCGCACTACTGGAATTGACCGGGGTCCGGGCCGCCTACGACGCGATCACCGTGTTGCACGGTGTCGACCTGAGTGTGCGGGCCGGCGAGGTGGTCGCGCTGCTGGGCCCCAACGGCGCCGGGAAGACCACCACGTTGAAGGTCGCCGCCGGGGTGCATCCGGTGGTGGACGGGGAATTACGGCTCGGCGGCCGCACCGTCAACGGTGCCGACCCGCGCGACCTCGCCCGCGCCGGTGTCTGCCTAATCCCCGAGGGCCGCGGGATCTTCCCGAACCTCACCGTGCGCGACAACCTGCTGATGATGTCGTTCACCGGCCGGCCGGTCGCGCAGATCGAGGAGATCGCGTTCGCGCGATTCCCGATCCTGGCCCAGCGTGCCGGGCAGACCGCGGGCACGCTCTCCGGGGGTGAACAGCAGATGCTGGCCCTGGCCCGCGGGCTGGCCACCGATCCGGCCGTCCTGCTGCTCGACGAATTGTCCATGGGCTTGGCGCCACTGGTGGTGGAGCGGCTGTACGAACAGGTTGCCGAAATCGCCCGCCAGGGTGTGGCGGTGCTGATCGTCGAACAATTCGCCGCCGCGGTACTCGATATCGCCGATACCGCCGCGGTGCTGGTGCGCGGCCGGGTCGAACACCAGGGGCCGCCCGATCTCGGCCTCCGAAACCAATTGGCCTCTCTCTATTTAGGAACTTCGTCATGACCGAATCCACGCGCGCGGACCGCTTCGTCCAGGAACTCGCGGAGTTGAAAATCCCCGACCCCGCCGCCGGCCGCGGTGGACTCTGGTTGCGGGTCGGCGTCGCCCTGCTGATCCTCGGCCCGGTGGTGATCGTGCTCGGCTATCTGATGTCCAACAACACCTCCGACGCGCTGGTGCAGCGCGACGCGATCATCATCGCCCTGGCCGGGGTGTCGTCGAGCATCGTGGGCGCGGCTCTGTTCCTGCGGTACTCGCTGACCGGGGTGCTGCGGTACTGGATGGCACGCCAGTCCTACGACCTGGCCCAGCTCGCCGGCCGCCTGCCCGGTGCGGCGGATCCGGAACCCGAGGAGGTTGCAGTGCACCAGCGGTGAGTTGCACGCGATCGCAGCGGTGAGCGACCGATGCGGTGGCCGGCCTACCCGAGCCGGCCGCCGGCAGTCGCTTCCCGCGGTGGTGAATCGATCCGGGTGCGGCGGTGGACCGTTCGGGTGGCCGGTCCACCGTCCCGGTGCCCGGCGGTGACGATGTGAGGGAGTTGATGTGTCCGACGGTATGAGTTTCGAGCTGAGCGAGGATCAGCGGCTGATCCGGGATTCGGTGGCCGAGCTGGCCCGCAAATTCGACGATCAGTACTGGATGGAGAAGGACCGGGATCACGAATTCCCCACCGAGTTCTATCGCGCCATCGCCGACGGCGGCTGGCTGGGGATATGTATTCCCGAGGAATACGGCGGGCACGGTCTCGGCATCACCGAGGCCTCGATACTGGCCGAGCAGGTGTCGCGGTCCGGTGGCGGAATGAATGCCGCCACCGCGATCCATCTCTCGCTCTTCGGTATGCAGCCGGTGATCGTGCACGGTTCGGCGGAACTGAAACAGCGCACGCTACCGCGGGTGGCCCGCGGTGAGCTGCACGTCTGCTTCGGCGTGACCGAACCGGGCGCCGGGCTGGATACCAGCCGGATCACCACCTTCGCCCGACGCGACGGCGATCACTATGTGGTCAACGGCCGCAAGGTGTGGATTTCCAAAGCGCTGGAGTCGGAGAAGATCCTGCTGCTCACCCGCACGCAGAAGTACGACGAGGTGGAGAAGAAGACCAGCGGTATGACGCTGTTCCTCACCGACCTCGACCGCGACCATGTCGATATCCGGCCCATTCCGAAAATGGGCCGGAACGCGGTGTCGTCGAACGAATTGTTCATCGACGATCTGCGGATTCCGGTGGAAGACCGGGTGGGAGAGGAGGGTCGCGGCTTCGAATACCTGCTCGACGGCCTGAATCCCGAGCGGATGCTGATCGCCGCAGAAGCACTCGGCATCGGGCGGGTCGCGCTGGATCGTGCGGTGCGCTACGCGAACGAGCGGGAAGTATTCGGGCGGCCGATCGGGAAGAACCAGGGAATCCAGTTCCCGTTGGCCGATTCGCTGGCCCGGCTGGACGCGGCCGAACTGGTGCTGCGAAAGGCAACCTGGTTGTACGACAATGGCAAACCCTGTGGCCGGGAGGCCAATACCGCCAAATACCTGTGCGCGGAAGCCGGTTTCGAAGCCGCCGACCGCGCCATGCAGACACACGGCGGGATGGGGTATTCGGAGGAGTATCACATTTCCCGGTATTTCCGGGAATCACGGGTGATGCGGATCGCGCCGATCAGTCAGGAAATGATCCTCAATTATCTGGGATCGCATGTGCTGGGAATGCCGAGGAGTTACTGATGGCGAAGAACGGACTGTTCGATCTGACCGGCCGGACGGCCGTGGTCACCGGCGCGGCCGGTGGCATCGGCTCGGCCGTCGCACGGGCACTGGCCGCGCACGGGGCGGCGGTGCTGGTCACCGATCTCAACGGTGACGCGGCGGCCGCGGTCGCGGAGAAGATCGCCGCCGACGGGGGCACCGCCCGCGCCTGCGCGCTGAATGTCGCGGACCCGGAGTCCGCGGTGGCGGCGGCCGGGGAAGCGGCCGAATTGGGCGGCGGGAAAATACATATCGTGGTGAACAATGCCGGTATCACCGCCCCGGCGATGTTCCCGAAGACCACCCCGGAATCCATGCGCAAGATTTTCGACGTGCATGTGCTGGGAACCTTCAACTGCAGTCAGGCCGCGCTGCCGTACCTGGCGACCGACGGCACCGGCCGGATCATCAATGTCACCTCGTCGGCCGGTCTCACCGGAACATTGGGTCAGGTGAACTATTCCGCCGCCAAGGCCGGGATCATCGGTATCACCAAATCGCTGGCCCGGGAACTGGCCCGGAAGAACATCCTGGTGAACGCGCTGGCCCCGCTGGCCGCGACCCCGATGACCGAAACCATCCGCACCGACGAGAAATTCGCCGAGCAGATGATCAACCGTATTCCGCTGCGCCGCTGGGCCGAACCCGACGAAGTGGCGGGTGCGTTCGTATTCCTGGCCTCCGATGCGGCGTCCTTCGTGACAGGGCAGGTGCTGCCGGTCGACGGCGGCATGGTGATGTGATGACGTCGGCCGGTCCGCTGGCGGGTGTGCTGGTGGTGGCACTGGAGCAGGCGGTTTCCGCACCCATGTGCACCCGCACCCTCGCCGATTTCGGCGCCCGGGTGATCAAGGTGGAGAACCCGGTGGGTGGTGATTTCGCCCGGCACTACGACGATGTGGTGGCCGGGCAGGCCGCCCATTTCGTCTGGGTGAACCGGGGCAAGGAATCGGTGACCCTGGACCTGAAATCCGAGCGCGGTATCCAGATCCTGCACGAATTACTGGGCCGCGCCGATGCACTGGTCTCGAATTTGGCGCCCGGCGCCACGGCGCGACTCGGATTGGCCCCCGCCGAACTCGCCGAACGGTATCCCGGGCTCATCGCCCTGGAAATCGACGGTTTCGGTGCGGGCGGTCCGCTGTCGCACAAACGCGCCTACGACCTGCTCGTCCAGGCGGAATCCGGGGTGTGTGCGGTGACCGGCCGGCCGGGTGAACCCGCGAAACCCGGTCCGGCGGTGGCCGATGTGACCACGGGAATGTATGCGGCGCTGTCGATCCTGGCGAGTCTGTGTGGCCGCTACCGGGAAACCGGCCCGGCCGGCGGCACGATCAGCCTGAGCCTGTTCGACACCATGGCCGAGATGATGGGCTATCACCTGAACTACACCCGGCACTCCGGGGTGGAACAGCAGCCGCTCGGCATGAGTTCACCCGCGGTCGCCCCGTATGGTGCCTACGCCACCGGTGACGGTCAGACCGTCGTGCTGGGCACCACCAACGATCGCGAGTGGCAACGCCTGGCCCGGGAAATCCTCGGCCGGCCGGAGCTGGCCGCGGACGCCCGGTTCCGCACGAACTCGGACCGGGTACGGCACCGCGGCGAACTGGACGAGGCGATCGGCACCTGGTGTGCCGGGCACACTCTCGCCGAAGTGCAGAAGGCCGCCGACGATGCCGGTATCGGGAACTCGCGCTACAACACCACCACCGATGTGCTCGGCCATCCGCAGCTGTCGGCGCGGGATCGCTGGCGCGAGATAGCGAGTCCCGGCGGCCCGATCCCGGCGTTGCTGCCACCGGCGGTGGTCGAGGGTTTCGAACCGCCGATGGGCGCGGTACCCGGTCTGGGTGAACACACCGACGCGGTGCTGCGTGAACTGGGCCGGACCGCCGCGGAGATCGCCGAATTGCGGGCCGCGCGGGTGATCGGTCCCGAGTACCGCGCCGAGGCGGTCGGACGGGAGCGCCCGTGACCGCCCCGGGAAGCGACGCGGCGGCGGAACTACTCGTCACCGACCGCGACGGAGTGCGGACCGTCACGCTCAACCGGCCCCACCGTAAGAACGCGATGACCTGGTCCATGTGGCGCGATCTGGCGGATATCCTGCGTGATACCGGCATGGACCGCTCGGTGCGGGCACTGATCCTCACCGGTGCGGGCGGCGCCTTCTGCTCCGGCGCCGATATCTCGGTGCCCGACGCCCGGCACCCGATGGACAAGCTTCGGATCTTCACCGATCTGGCGCTGCAGTTACACGAACTGCCGACCCCGACCGTCGCCAAGGTGACCGGGGTCGCGGTCGGCGCCGGCTGGAACCTGGCACTGGGCTGCGATCTCGTGGTGGCCACTCCGGACGCGACATTCGCGCAGATCTTCGCCCGGCGGGGACTATCCCTGGATCTCGGCGGTTCCTGGCTGCTTCCGAAACTTATCGGGCTACAACAGGCGAAACGACTGGCACTACTCGCCGAAACCATCGACGCGGCCCGGGCCGAGGCGCTCGGACTGGTCACCTGGGTTGTCGCGGCCGGCGAAATCGACGGCTTCACCGACGAACTCGCGGCCCGATTGGCAGCCGGGCCACCGGTCGCCCTCGCCCAGACCAAGGCACTGCTGAACGAAGGTGCCGATACGACACTCCGCGAGGCGCTGGCCGGCGAAGCCCGCGCCCAGGGCGTCAACTTCGCTACCGCCGACGCCCCCGAGGCCTACGCCGCCTTCGCCGCGAAACGCACACCCCGCTTCACCGGCACCTGGTCGCTGCCGCCGGCCGGGGACAGCGTGCGCTCGGAGGCGCCGGCAAGGGCACGGGGCAACAACGATGAGTAGCAGGTCGGCGGTGGGAATCGGCGCAGGCGGTGCGGAGACCGTGTCGTGGTGGGCTCGACACCGCATACCAGGGGGTACCGCGCGGGAACGGCAGGTGTTCGGCTGTCCAGGCCCGCAGCAGGCCGCAGTATCGGTGGGAGGAGCCCGGCGCGACGGCGGGGCTCGGCAATCGGCGTAGACATGGAGAACGGAGTGGGTAGATGCGGGAAGTAGTGATCGCGGGCGCGGTGCGCACACCGGTCGGGAAACGTAAGGGCGGGCTGTCGGGGATGCACGCCGCGGACCTGTCCGCGGTGGTGTTGCGGGAGCTGGCCGAGCGCACCGGGGTGCCGCCGACGCTCATCGACGATGTGGTGTGGGGCTGTGTCTCCCAGGTCGGCGACCAGTCGAGCAATATCGGCCGGTATGCCGTACTGGCCGCGGGCTGGCCGGAGACCATTCCGGGGACGACGGTGAACCGGGCGTGCGGGTCGAGCCAGCAGGCGCTGGATTTCGCGGCGCAGGCGGTGATGTCCGGTCAGCAGGATGTGGTCGTGGCGGGCGGGGTCGAGGTGATGAGCCGGGTGCCGCTCGGTGCCGCCCGCGCCACCGGTCAGCCCTATGGTCCGGCCGTCCTGGAACGGTACGACGGTTTCTCCTTCAACCAGGGAATCTCGGCCGAACTCATCGCCGAGAAATGGGGTTTCACCCGCGCTGTTCTCGACGAATACTCGGCACGTTCGCACGAATTGGCCGCCGCAGCGCAGGACCGCGGGGCATTCGACGATCAGATCGTCGAAGTCACCGCGGCCGCGGGCGAATTCACCGAAGGCGGTGCGGTCGGCGCCGACGAGGGAATCCGGCGCGGCACCAGTGCGGAGAAACTGGCGAACCTGAAACCCGCTTTCCAGGAAGACGGTGTCATCCACGCGGGTAACTCCTCACAGATCTCCGACGGTGCCGCCGCATTGCTCATCACGACCCCCGAACTCGCCGACCGGCTGGGCCTGCGCCCGCTCGCCCGGTACCGGGCCGGCGCGGTGGCGGGGGCCGACCCCGTCCTCATGCTCACCGGTCCCATCCCCGCCACCGACAAGGTGCTGCGCAAGGCGGGCCTGGCCCTGTCCGATATCGGGGTCTTCGAGGTCAACGAGGCGTTCGCTCCGGTCCCGCTGGCCTGGCTCGCCGAAACCGGCGCCGATCCGGCCCTGGTCAATCCGCTGGGCGGGGCGATCGCGCTCGGCCATCCCCTCGGGGCCTCCGGGGCGGTCCTGATGACGCGGATGATCCATCACATGCGCGACCACGGGATCCGCTACGGCCTGCAAACCATGTGCGAAGGCGGCGGTACGGCCAACGCCACCATTGTCGAACTCCTGACCTAGGAAGAATATGCGTCGCGATCTGTTCACCCCCGACCACGAAGCCTTCCGCGATCTGGCGCGGGAATTCATCGAAAAAGAAGTAGTCCCGCATTATCCCGACTGGGAGAAAAAGGGACAGATGCCGCGCGAGGTGTTCCGCCAACTCGGCGGTCTCGGGCTGCTCGGCACCGCGATCCCGGAGGAATACGGCGGTATGGGCACTCGCGACTACCGCTACAACGTGGTGCTCCAAGAGGAAGCGCAGCGGGCGCTGGTCACCCTCAGTACCGTCCGCACCCAGCTCGATGTGATCCTGCCGTACTTCCTCGAGTACGCCGACTCCGAACAACGGGCCCGCTGGTTCCCCGGGCTGGCCGACGGCAGCCTGCTCACCGCCATCGCCATGACCGAACCCGGTACCGGCTCGGATCTGGCGGGTATCCGCACCACCGCCGTCCGCGACGGCGACCACTATGTCCTCAACGGCGCGAAAACCTTCATCACCGGTGGACTGCTCGCCGATCTGGTGATCGTGGTCGCGCGGACCGGCACCGATCCGGACAACCGGCGGGCGGGTCTCACCTTGCTCGTGGTGGAGGGCGGAATGCCGGGGTTCACCCGCGGCCGGGTGCTGGACAAGATGGGCTGCAAGGTTCAGGACACGGTGGAGTTGTCGTTCACCGATGTCCGGGTCCCGGTGGCCAACCGGCTGGGGGAGGAGGGCGTCGCCTTCGGTTATCTGGGCCACAACCTGCCGCAGGAACGGATGACGGTGGCGGTGGGCTCGGTGGCGCAGGCACGGGCCGCGGTGGCGGCGACCATCGAGTATGTAAAGGAACGCAAGGCTTTCGGGACACCGGTGGCGTCGTTCCAGAACACCAAGTTCGAACTGGCCGCGATGTCGGCGGAGGTCGAGGCGGCGCAGACCATGGTGGACCGGGCGGTGCTGGATCTGGTCGACGGGCAGCTCTCCGGCGCGGACGCCGCCCGGGTGAAACTGTTCGCCACCGAGACCCAGGCCCGGGTCGTGGACCGCTGCCTGCAATTGTTCGGTGGCTACGGCTACATGATGGACTATCCGATCGCCCGGCTCTACACCGATGCCCGCGTCGCGCGCATCTACGCGGGGACCAGCGAGGTCATGAAAGTTATCATTGCCAAAGACCTCGGTTTGTGATGTATAGCACACTGAATATTTATGTGAGATGTGAGTCACAGAGTGCCGTTCGACCCTACTGTTTCAGCAGTTGGTTTATCGAACGGAGTACCCGGTGATCGGTTCGCGGAGTGCACAGGCTGATTGCCTTTTCGGCATCGAATACGGAGTCCGTGCGGGTCTACACCCGGTCGATGCCGTGCGCGCCCATGCCCGCCGCTACCCACTGCGGCACCGGCTGGCGATCGTCGCTCCGAACGCCGTGGACGCGGTGCGGTATGCGGGTGGTTTCATTTTCGACCGGATGATGGGCGGCTGGGAGGTCGTCGCCGCGCTCGCCGAACACGACGACGTCCGGCCCCTGGAAATCCTCGGCGCCACGGTTCTGGATCTGACCACCGCCCTGGCCTCCCCCGTGCACGACACCTGGCCGGAGAGCGTACTGCTGGCTCCGGGTATTTTCGTCACCAACGAACGGGTCCGCAAGGGTACCCTCGATTCCCTGGACAAAGGGCTGGCCGAACTCGCGATCTGGGGCGACGACCTGCCGGAAGAACTGGCCTGCCGGGTTTCCTCGGCCCATCATCCGCTCAGCACCGCCGCCCGGGCGTTCAAACGGTGCGCACTCGCCGCCGCGGGGATACCGGAACGGGCCGACGAGGCCGTCGAAACATTCCACAGCGGCGAGGTCCTCCTGGCCGACCTGCGCGGCCGCCAGGCCCTGGTCCGCGCGGTCTGAGCCCAGGGCCCGGGTGAGCCCCGCCGGATAGACCGCACCCGGACTCCTCCGGAGAGGGCTCGACTCGGAGATACCCGCATCGACGCCGGAATGGTGTCACCGGCCCGGGGTGAGGAACCGTTCGGCGAAGCCGGCGAGTTCGTCGCGCTGTTCGGCCGGGTCCGCCGAACTGGCGCTCATCACCACCCGGTCCACGCCCTGCTCGGCGAAGGCCGCGAGTCGTTCGTCGGTCATATCGAAACCGCTCCAGCGGGTGTACTCGAGCCGGCCCGGGTCCCGGCCGGCCTCGGTGGCCGTCGCTCGTGCCAGTTCCCATTGGGCCATTCGCTCATCCGGGAGCAAGGCGCCGCCGGCGAAGTATCCGTCGCCCCGCGATCCGGCGCGGCGGGCGGCCGGGCGGCTCGAACCGCCGATATGGATCGGCAGCGTGGTGGCCCGGTACGGCTTCGGGAACTGGACGAGGTTGTCGAAGGTGAAGAACTCGCCGTGGAACGAGACGCCGTTTTCGTCGCCGGACCACAGCAGCCGGAGAATGTCGATGGCTTCGTCGGCCCGGCGGCCGCGGGTGCGGAAGTCGACTCCGGCGGCCGCTGCTTCGGCGGGGAGCGCACCCACTCCCACGGTGAGCAGGCGCATCCGTCCCTTGGACAGGACGTCGATGGTAACGAGCTGTTTGGCCAGGACAACAGGATTCCGGTAGGGCAATAGCAGCACCCCGGTGCCCAGCAGGAGCCGATCGGTGGCCGCCGCGACATAGGCCAGCGTCTCGAGTGGGTCGAGAAACGGCAGCGTGGGCGGTACCTCGAACCCGTGCAACTGCGCACCCGGATGCAGGACGAGATGTTCGGGTAGATACAGCCCTTCGAACCCGTACTCCTCGGCATACCGCGCGTAGTCCGCGATGCGATCCGGGTCCGCCCCCAGATGGGCGGTGCTGTAACTGACGGCGAATTTCATCTTCTGCCTTCCGGGCCGGTTGCGACGCGATCCGGGCCGGACTGCGCGACGACTCTGCGAAGAACCACCGCGGCCCGGAAAAATTCCCGCCCCGGGTCGGTACGGCTCGTCCGGAATTCGACCAGCAGACCTCATGGTCGACGAGATGGGCCTGGGCCTGGCGTGTGCTCGCGCTCGTCGTCTCCGACCGCGCGATCGTGCTCGACCGCGGGCGGATGGTGCTGTCCGGCGCCGCCGGACAGCTGCGCACCGATCGCGAGAAACTGACCGCCGCCTATTTCGGCAGCGCCGGCATACCGGGGTGAACGGTGGCCGCGATGGCGTCGGCCAGTTCGGTGCCCTTGATCTCGAAATGCCGCGTGAAGTACGTCAGATGCTCGGTGTGCTCGTGGAAATGATGCGGTGTGAGCACCGCCGAGAACACCGGGACGTCGGTGTCGAGCTGGATCCGCATGAGCGCGTCCACCACGGTCGACGCCACGAAATCGTGCCGGTAGATACCACCGTCCACCACCAGCGCGCAGCCCGCGAGCGCGGCGTAGTGGCCGGTGGCCGCCAGCCGTTTGATACGCAACGGGATCTCGAAGGCGCCAGGCACTTCGATCACCTCGACCTCGGTGAATCCGTGCTCGGCGAGCCGGGCCCGGCACGACTGCACCGCCCGGTCGACGATATCGGCGTGCCAGCGCGCGGCGACGACAGCGATGCGGTTCGGGTTGGGCGACATATGTACTCCTCTTCGCTATGTCACCCAGGGCATGGCAACGCGAACAGGAGCAGCCCGCGGGTGGGCACTCCGGCGCCGCGTTCTCTTTCCTCCGGACTGTGACCGTCGGCTCCGGGATCGCACCGGGATCTGCTCGACCCACCCCGGAGGGTGGCGCTCGCGGGCTCGTGCCTCCGGATCGGCCCGGATGCCATTACCGCCGGTGGGGAATTCCACCCCGCCCTGAGAACGTGTACAGCCGGGACTCTAACAACCGCCCGGCCGTCGCGGCACCGGCGCCCCGGCCGCGAAACCGGTCAACCCCTTTTCGGGCGGTAGGCACGGCCGAAGCTGCGCGGGCTGTGTTCGTAGATCTCGGCCAGCTCCCAATCGACCCGGCGGCCGCCGGGGACGTCGAAGATGCGGATCCCGTCGCCGAGGAAAACCGGCGCGACGAAAACCTGCAGCTCGTCGATCAGGTCGTATTCGAGGGCCTGGCGCGCGATATCGGCGCTGATGATCTGGATATCGCGGTCCCCGGCGATTTCCCGGGCCCGGCGGATCGCCTCCCGGATATCGCAGTTCAATGCGACGACGGACGGATCATCGGCGAGTTCTTCCGGGCGGTGGGTGAGGATGAACTCGGTGCCCGACCAGGCGCCGCCGTAGGCCGCCGAGGTCATCTCGTCCCGCTCGTCGCGCTGGGCGATCGCCGCGTCGTAACCGGCCCGGCCGGAGATGATCACGGCGACGTTCGCGGCGAGGCCCTCCGTGGTCCCCTCGGCGGAGGGTTCCGTAGTGGACAGCCAGCTCATATCGTGGCCCGGTCCGGCGATGAAACCGTCGATCGAGCACGTGAATCCCCACGCGACCTTGCCCATATCCGCTCCCGCACCCCGCACCGGCCGACCGGCGGCCGTCGGGGCCCGCACCGCCGGTACGGAAGAAGTTCTTCCGGTCGTCAGGACGACTCGGCGCCATCGAACTCATCGGTCGCGGTTCTCTGCCGCCGCCGAATCCGACTCCCCGCGGAGCCGTCGCGTCGCGCCACCCGCCGCGGCGGACGCGGTCGCGGCAGAGCCGAGACCGCACCCCGGGCATGCGGAAGCAGATCGCTCCTCCGCCGGATGCGAGTCGAATTCCGTGGGCCGGCACGTCGAGCCCGGTGCGACCGGTGCGGACGAGATGTCCCGCCGATCGTCAGGTGCCCAGGTCGAGCAGTATCTTGCCGACCGCACGCCCGGCCGCGACCTCCTGCAGTGCCGCCGCCGCCTGTTCGAGGGGGAACACGGCACCGATATGGGGGGAGACGCGGCCGGTGGTCAGCAGATCGGCGAGTTCCTTTTCGTTGCGGGTGAATTCTTCCGGAGGGATGTCCTGGAACTGGAAGCCCAGAATGTGCAGTCCCTTGACCAATACCAGGTTCAGCGGAATGCGGGGGACCGTGCCGGCGGCGTAGCCGATGGTGACGAAACGCCCGCCGCGGCCCAGGGCGCGCAGGGCGGGTTCGGACAGGTCGCCGCCGACCGGGTCGAGGACGGCGGCGGCGCCGCCGGGGACGACGGCGCGGAGTTGTGCGCGCAGGCTGCCGTTGCGGTGGTCGATCAGGTGGGTGGCGCCGTAGGAGCGTGCGGTGGCCAGTTTGGCGGCCGAGGAGGCGACCGCGACCACCTCCGCGCCGAGCAGCACCGCCAACTGCACCGCCGCCAGCCCGACCCCGCCGCCCGCGCCGAGCACGATCACGGTCTCGCCCGGGCAGATCCGCGCCACCGAACGCAACGAGTGGTAGGCGGTGCGGTAGGCGACACCGAACGCGGCCGCCGTGTGATCGTCCACGCCGTCCGGTACCCGGGCGAGGTTTGCCGCGGGGGCGAGGATCTGCTCGGCGAAGGCGCCGTAGAGCCCGGTTCCGGTGACCCGATCGCCGACCGCGTGACCCTCGCAGCCGGGCCCCGATTCCACGATCTCCCCGGCGAATTCGCTTCCGGGAACGAAAGGCGGTGGTACGGCGATCTGGTACTTCCCGCCGATCAGCAGCACATCCGGGAAATTGACGGCCGCGGCACGTACCCGCACCCGTACCTGCCCCGCGCCGGGTACGGGTACGGGCCGCTCCTCGAGCCGCAGGACCTCCGGTGTTCCGTACTCGGGGCAGACCACCGCCCGGACGGTTATTTCCCCTGCCACACCGGCTCTCGCTTCTCCATGAACGCCGTGGCGCCCTCTTTGGCGTCGGCGCTGGTGAAGACCACGCCCTGCCAGTGCCGCAGCCGTTCGCCGGCCTTGCCCGGGTCGGTGACCGAGAGACGTACGAGTTCCTTACAGGCCGCGACACCCAGCGGTCCGTTCGCGGCGATCCGTTCGGCGAACGCGATCGCGGTGCCGAGCACCTGGTCCGCCGGTGTGACCGCGTTGAACAGGCCGATCTCGTAGCCACGGGCCGCGGTGAAGAATTCGCCGGTCAACGTGAGCTGCAAGGCGATACCCAGGGGTACGCGCTCGGCGATATAGGTGCCGCCGCCGCCGGGGAACAGTCCGCGCTGGACTTCGGGCAGACCGAATTTCGCGGTGTCGGCGGCGACGATCAGATCGCAGCCCAGCAGCAGTTCGAGTCCGCCGCCCACCGCTGTGCCGTTGGCGGCCCCGATCACGGGAACCGCCACTTTGCCCCGGGTGAGGCGCTGGAAGGCCCGGTTCTCGGGTGTATCGCTGAACCCGACGTCCTCGCCGCCGGAGAAGGCCCGCAGGTCCATACCCGAGCAGAACGCTTTCTCCCCGGCCGCGGTGAGCACCAGAGCGCGAATATCCGGGTTCTCCTCGGCCGCCAGGACGGTGGCACCGATTCCGGCGATGAGGTTCCCGTTCAACGCATTACGGGCCTGCGGCCGGTTGAGGGTGAGGACGGTGACGGCCCCGCGGTGTTCGACCAGGAACTCCGCCTCGCTTGCGTGGGGCCCATCGGGCCTGTGCGGGGCCCCGTCGTTGTTGCGCTCGGCTGTCGTCTCCGGACCCGGCTCGTTCATGACGTGTACTCCGTTGTTTCGGCGAGTTCGGCGGCCGACCGCATGAGCTGGGGAACGATCGGGCCGAAGGACTGCAATTTCACATCGTCGCCCGCGCGCTGAAAACCCTGTTCCAGCACGATGGCGAGTTTCCATTGGGCCAGCACCAGGTAGTAGTCGAGATCGTCGACCTGGCGTCCGGACACCTCCGAATAGTGCGCCACCACCTGATCGCGAGAGGGCATATCGCGCATATCCACATAACCGGACTCGTCGGGTACCGACGTATCCTCCGGCCAGCCCTGCACCATCCACGCGAGATCCAGCTTCGGATCGCCGACCGTGCCCATCTCCCAGTCCACGATCGCGGCGAGCCGCGCGGGGGCACCGTGGCGGTACATGACATTGGCGAACTGGTAGTCGCCGTGCATGAGGCCGGGAATGTAGTCGAGCGGGCGGTGGTCGCGCAGCCAGCGGGTCGCGGTGTCCATCCCCTCGAGCTCGCGGCCCTTGATCCGCTCGAAGAATCCGGTCCACCGGGCGACCTGGCGTTCGTGGAATCCGTCCGGCCGGCCCAGGTCGTGCAGGCCGCGTTCACGCCAATCCACCTTGGACAGCAGAGCGATACCCTCGGCGAGCTGGTAGGCCAGTCCCGCGCGGGCGGCGGGGTCGGTATCGAACGGCGCGGGCCAGACCCGGCGCAGATCCATCGGAGACCAGCCGTCGACGAAACCCATCAGATAGAAGGTGCGGCCGAGTACGGAGGTGTCGGTGCAGACCGCGACGGCGGGGGTATGCGGCACCTCGGTGCCGTCCAGTGCTTCGATGATCCGCCATTCCCGCAGGATTCCCATGTCCCGGTCGGCCGGGGCGTGCGCGGGCGGGATGCGCAGTACGCACCGGTGCTCTCCGCGGGTGATCTCGTAGATCTCGTTCTGCGTACCGCCGGACAGAAACCGGGTCCGTAGCGGTTCGCCCTTGCCCGGAAGCCCGGACTCGTCCATCCAATTCGCCAGCGGCGCGAAGTCGATCACAGGTTGTCCGCCTCGATGTCCAGGTATTCGGCGTATTTGACGCGGGCCGCGGCCAGCCGCCGGGGTATCCACTCGGTCGGCCAGTCGTCCGCGCTGGGCCGGTAATCGCGCAGCACCTGCTTGGCGACAGTCATCTTGTGCACCTCGGTGGGGCCGTCGGCCAGCCCCATGACCCCGGCGCCGTGGATCATGGTGAAGAACGGCATCTCGTTGGTGGTGCCGAGGGCGCCGTGTACCTGCATGGCCCGCCAGGCGATATCGTGCAGCACCGCCGGCATCGCGATCTTCACCGCGGCGATATCCTTGCGGACCTTCTTGTAGTCGTTGTATCTGTCGATCTCCCAGGCCGTGTACAGCACCATCAGCCGGAACTGGGTGAGCTGGGCGTAGGAGTCGGCGATATAGCCCTGCACGAACTGTTTGTCCGCGAGCCGGCTGCCGGCGGTTTCCCGGCTCAGCGCCCGTTCGCACATCATGTCCAGCGCCTTCTGTGCCAGGCCGATCGTGCGCATGGCGTGGTGGATCCGGCCGCCGCCGAGCCGGGTCTGCGCGATGACGAACGCCTGGCCCTCGCCGCCGAGCAGCGCTTCGGCGGGCACCCGGACGTCGTGGTAGTGGATGAGCGCGTGTGATCCGTCGTTCAGCGGTTCCCCGGCCAGCCCGATATTGCGTTCGATCTCGATACCCGGGGTATCGGCGGGCACCAGGAACATCGACATGCCTTTGTAGGGGCTCACGTCCGGGTCCGTCACCGCCATGACGATGAGGAATGACGCCGTACGGGCGTTGGAGGAGAAGAACTTCCGGCCGTTGAGCACCCACTCGTCACCGTCGCGCACGGCCCGGGTGCGGAACAGTGTCGGGTCGGCCCCGGCGTGGGGTTCGGTCATCGAGTAACAGGAGAACAGTTCGCCGTCGAGCAGCGGCCGCAGGTACTTCGCTTTCTGCGCTTCGGTGCCGTAGTGGGCGATGATCTCGGCGTTGCCCGTATCCGGCGCCTGGCAGCCGAAGACGATCGGTGCCCAGGAACTACGGCCCAAGATCTCGTTGAGCAGTGCGAGTTTCAGCTGCCCGTAGCCCTGACCGCCCAGCTCGGGCCCCAGATGGGTCGCCCACAGGCCCTGCTCCCGGACGCGTTGTTTGAGCGGATCGATCGCTGCCCGCCGGGCGCCCTCCAGTGGCACGAATTGCTGATGCGGCCAGACGAGGTCGAGTGGTTCCACCTCGTCCCGGACGAATCTATCGGCCCAGTCCAGCTTCTCCTGGAAATCGGGTTCGGTCTCGAAATCCCATGCCATTTGCGCCTCCTCTCGTCAGGTGAGAATATCCTTCTTGTGGAAAAGAATGCAATTCTTCCGGGGTCGGGGCTGGTCGGCCGGATCGCCCGGAAGGCGGTGGCCGAACGGGAGGCCGAATACGCCGGCGAGATCCGCCGCCTGCTGGACGCGGCACTCGACCAGGTGCGGCGGTGTGGCCCGAACGCGCGTCCGCGGGTGGCCGATATCGTGGCCGCCGCCGGGTTGTCCAACGACGCGTTCTATCGGCATTTCCGTTCCAAGGACGAGTTGATGGCGGCGGTGCTGGCCGACGGCGCGGAACGGCTGGCGGACTATGTCGCGCACCGGATGGCGAAGGAGTCGCGTCCCGAGGACCGCGTGCGAAGCTGGGTGGCGGCGATTCTGGCGCAGGCGGGGGAGGCCAGCGCGGCCGATACCCGGGCGGTGCTGTGCCAGACCGGCGCGCTCGGGGCGGATCTGGTTGCCGGGCAGGCCGGTTCGGCGCCACAGCGGCTGGCGGTGCTGCTGCACGGGCCGTTCGCCGAACTCGGCGTGCGCAACGCGGAGTTCTGTGCGGGCCTGGTCGCGTACGCGATCGTCGGCAAGTTGTCGGAGTACCTGTGGTCGCACGCCGAGCCGTCGGCGAGGGAGGTGGAGCGGTTGGCCGATTTCTGCCTGTGCGTGGCTGCCGGGGAGGTGGACCCGGGCGGGGAACGGGAGTCGTCCGGAGGTTGCTGAGCCCGCTGCCCGCTGTGGTGTCGGGTGGGGCGCGGGCCCGCCCGGCGCCAACACAGCAAACATTGCAATCCTTGTTAGGATTAACGTAATGTACGCCCATGGACTTCACGATGGGTGCGACCGCCGGGGAGCTCCGCGGCGAGCTACGCCGGTTGATCGCCGACGAGGTCCCCGCCGGCTATCTGGGCGCCTTCACCGATGATCCCGCCGATCTCGATATCGCTCAGCGCTTCTGCGCGACCCTGGCCGAACGCGGGTTGTTGTGCCTGGCGTGGCCGGAGGAGTTCGGCGGCCGCGGCGCCTCGGTCTGGGAGCAGACCGTGGTGCGCGAGGAGATGTGGGCGCAACACGAACCACGCGGCGCGCAGTACATGGGAGTCAACTGGGTCGGCCCGACCATCATGCGGCACGGCACGCCGGAACAGCGGCGCAAACACCTTCCGCCGATCGCGCGCGGCGAGGTGATCTGGTGCCAGGGCTTCAGTGAACCCGACGCCGGCTCCGACCTGGCGTCGCTGCGCACCACGGCCCGCGCCGACGGCGACGGCTGGTCCATCTCGGGGCAGAAGATCTGGACCTCCTACGCCACCATGGCGCAATGGTGCTTCCTGCTGGCCCGCACCTCGAAGGGGGGGCGTAAACAGCAGGGGCTCACGGTTTTCCTGCTGCCGATGTCGGATCCGGGGATCACTGTGCGCCCCATCGACGCGATGCTCGGGCCGCATCACCTGAACGAAGTGTTTTTCGACGGAGTCCGCGCGACCGAGGCCGATGTGCTGGGTTCGGTGGACAACGGCTGGTCGGTCGTCCAGGAAGTGCTGGCCTTCGAACGGGTGGGTATCGCCCGTTATGCCCGCTGCGAACGCCTCCTGCACGCCGCGCCCGAGGTGCTCGGCGAGCACTGGGACGATATTCCCGCGACCCTGCGCGGGCGCTGGGCGCGGATGCTCACCCGCTGCCGCCGCGCCCGGCTGCTCGCGTACCAGGTTGTCTCACTGCAGGATTCGGGTACCGTGGCCCCGGGCGACGCGGCAGCGTATCGGATCGCGGTGACCCGGCTCGACCAGGAGAGTGCCGAAGTCCTGGTGGAACTCAGCGCGGCGGTCCCCGCCGACAACGAGGCCCGCCGCCGCTACCGGCGCGCGGTCCAGGATCACTGGCGTTACGCCAATGCCGCCACGGTGGCCTCCGGCAGTATCGAAGTGCAGCGCATCCTGCTGGCCCGGGAATTGCTGTCCGGGCCGGGCAGCGCGGGCGCGGCGCTACGGCCGGGACGGAACGGGGCCGGAGCGGGAAAGAGCCTCGGCTCGCTGCCGGGGCAGGGCCGGTCATGAGCGAGCCGGCTACGACGAACGGACCTCGCGGCACTGCTACGGCGGTTCCGCCGCGAGTGGAGCCACGCGAGGACTTCGGCAATGCGAACGACCGGCGGGATCCGATGCCGCAGAAGCGTTCCCACCGGGCCCGGCTGCGCGACACCGGTCGTGACCGCACAGCCTCGGTGCGGATGCCGGGCGAAGAGGGGGTAGCCGCCCGCAACCGGCGCGGTTATCGCGGCCGGCGGAGGAGGGCATCGTGAGTACATCCGGCCCCGCGTCCCACGAGGTACAGCTCGAACTCGCGGCGGAAGCACAAGAATTCGGACGGGAGGTCGTGCGCGCCCTGGGAGTGGCGGGGGGCGACGAACTCGTGCAGCGTGCGGAACGCGACCCGGGCGGCCGGGGACCACTGGTCGAGCCGGTCCTCGGTGCGCTGGGCGTATGGGACCTGGCGCCGCGGCGCGACCCCGTCGAACTCGAGGCGGCTGCGGCGGTATGCCGGGCCACCGGGTACTGGACGGCGCCGTACCCGGTGGCGGAACGGCTGGCCAGGACGGACGACCCCGGCTATGACGGGCTGATCGCGGTCGCGGATATCGAGCCCGCCGGCGCCGTGGAAGGTATCGATCTGCGCTGGGCGACCGTATCGCTGGACGGGGTGCGCGGGGCGGCATCCATCGGTACGCCCACGGCTTCGGCGCGCGAATCGGCCTTTGTCGTCCCACTGGATATCCGTCCCCTGGAGGGCGACGGGCGCGATGGTCTTGCGCTGGCCCTGACCCTGCCGTGCTGGACCCTGCTGGGCATGCTGGACCGCGCGCTGGAACTGACCCGCGCCCATGTGCGGGTCCGGGAACAATTCGGCCGGCCGCTGGCCGAATTCCAGGGGGTGCAGTTCCAGCTCACCGATGCCGAGGTCGAGCGGCGGGGGCTCGATGTACTGGCCCGGTACGCGCTGTGGAGCATCCAGGCCGGTCGTGCGGAGGCGGTCGACGATGCGCTGGCCTTGCGGCTCGCCGCGATCGAGGCCGCCGATATCGTGTTCCGGGTCGCGCATCAACTACACGGTGCCGTCGGTTTCTGCGATGAGAACACACTGTCCTGGCTGTCGCGTTACAGTTTGCCGCTGCGCCGGTTACCGGCGGGCGCGGTGGGCACCGAGGAAGCGCTGACGAGCCGGATCGGCCGCCGCGGTCTGGCCGGATTGTTCTCCGACGGAGGGTGAGGCGTGATGTGGTACGACCTGCCCGAGGTGCTCACCGTCACCGCCGACGGTCCGGTGCGCATCGTCACCATCAACCGCCCGGACGAGCTGAACGCGGTGAACGCGGATCTGCACCGGGCGCTGGCCCAGGTGTGGCGGCAACTGGCGGCCGATACCGCGGCGCGGGTGGTGATCCTGACCGGGGCGGGACGCGCCTTCAGCGCCGGCGGTGACCTGGACTGGATCACCTCGTTCCTCGACGATCCCGTCGCCCGCGACGAGAGCATCCGCGAAGGCGCGGAGATCATCGAAGAGCTGCTGCGCTGCCCGCTGCCGGTGATCGCCGCGGTCAACGGTCCGGCCGTCGGGCTGGGCGCCAGTATCGCGATCCTCTGCGATATCGTGCTCATCTCCGACCGCGCCCACCTCGCCGACCCGCATGTCGCGGTCGGGCTGGTGGCCGGTGACGGGGGCGCCGCGTTCTGGCCGTTGCTGACCCCGATTCTGCGCACCCGCGAATACCTCTACACCGGTGACCGGATCGACGCCGCCACCGCGGTGGAGCTCGGGCTGGCCTCGCGAGTGGTGCCGGCCGGCGAATTGCGCACGGCCGCGCGCGGTCTCGCCGATCGTTTGGCGAAGCAACCCCCGCAGGCGCTGCGCAGCACCAAACGCGTGGTGAACATGTACCTTTCCCAAGCACTGGCCGGTCCGTTGCAGGCCGGATTCGCGGCCGAGGTGGTGACCATGCAGTCGCCCGAACACCGGGAGCGCCTGGAAGCCCTGCGCGGAAGGGCTCGGCGATAGCGTGGGCGCCGCGACTGCTCCGGACGATCTCGCCGAATTCCGCGCGGTGGTGCGGCAGTGGTGCCGGACCCATGTCCCGGCCGGCTGGCGTGGCACTCAGACCGGCGCCACCGACGCGGAATTCGTGGCCTTCCAGCAGCACTGGTTCCAGGAGTTACGCGCCGCGGGGTACGCGGTACCGCACTGGCCGCGTGAATACGGCGGCGGGATGCCGATCCCCGAACAGATCGTGCTCTATCAGGAACTCGCCGCCCACGACGCGCCGCGGCTGGTGCTGGCGTTCGTGGCGATCCACCACGCCGCCGCCACCCTGCTCGCCGCGGGTACCGACGCCCAGCGGCAGCGGCATCTGCCCGCAATCCTCGACGGTGAACTATGGGTGCAGGGTTTCTCCGAACCGGGCGCCGGCTCCGACCTCGCCGCGCTGCGCACCACGGCCCGCCGCGACGGCGGCGACTACGTGGTCACCGGCCAGAAAGTGTGGGCCAGCGGCGCGCACTACGCCGACTGGTGCCTGCTACTGGCCCGCACCGACCCCGAAGCGCCCAAACGTCAGGGCATCTCGTACTTCCTGATGGATATGCGCAGCCCGGGTGTCGAGGTCCGGCCGATCCGCCAGGCCACCGGCGAATCCCATTTCTGCGAGATCTTCCTCGACGAGGTCCGGATCCCGGCCGCGAACCTCATCGGCGGCGTGAACCGGGGCTGGCGGGTCGCACAGCAGACGCTCGGCGCCGAACGCGGCCTGACCATGCTGGAACTCGCCGAACGCCTGGGCCACGCGGGATTCGGATGGCTGGTCGAGGAATGCCGGAAACCGGACGCCTCGGGCAGACCCGCCCTGGACGACCCGCTGATCGCCGACCGGCTGGCCCGGCTGGAAACCGAACTCACCGGGCTGCGGGCGCTGTGCCGAGATCTGGTCGAACGGCACGACGCGGGTACCGTGGGCCCGGCCGACGCCTCCATCGTCAAGCTGTACTACAGCGAACTCCTGCAGCGGATGACCGATTTCGGCGCCGAGATCAGCGGTCTGGCGGGCCAGGCGATACTGCGCAAGCCCATGTCGGGCGGCTGGGAATCCGGTGCCTGGGTGCTGGATTTCGTCGGCTCCTGGGAGTGGACGATTCCCGGCGGCAGCAGCGAGATCCAGCGCACCATCATCGGCGAGCGCGGGCTCGGCCTGCCCAGAGAACCGGCGGGAACATGATGAGCGGCGACTTCCGGGAATTCCACGACGAACTGCGGACCGTGGCGCGGGAGCTGCTGGGAAAGGCGGGTGCGGTCGCGGTGGACTGGCCTGCCCTGACCCGGGCCGGTTGGACCGGGCTGGAAACGGCCGACGAATTCGACGGGGCGGCCGCCACATTCACCGAAACAGCGATTCTGCTCGAGGAGATCGGCCGGGCCGCTGCCCGTACCCCGTATCCCGCGGTCGCCGCGACGGGTATCGGCGCGCTGAACCTGCTGGCGCCGAGTACCCGCCGCGACGAGGTACTGCGTGAGACCGTCGCGGGGACTGCGTTGCCCGTGGCGGTGCTCGCTGGAGATATGGTGCCGGCGGCCGGCGGCGAAACGGCCTGTGCCGGCACCGCAGGCATAGTACCCCCCTTCCAATTGGTCCAAACCGGTCCGCGATATTTGTTGTCCGGGACGGCGGCCTATGTGCTCGCGGCCTCCTCGGCAACCGTCCTGCTGGTACCCTCCCGCACGGCCGACGGCAGGCTCGGCGTCGCCGTGGTCGAATCGGATGCCACCGGTCTGGAGGTCACCGAACAGCCGGTCGTCGACGAGACCCGCTCGTTCGGCCGGGTCACCGCACTCGACGTGCCCCTGCCATCCGAGTCGTTTCTCTCGTTCGCTCCCGGTCCGGCCGAACCGCTGCGTCAGCTCTACGACCGGGCCGCCCTCGCGGTTGCCTGCGACAGCCTGGGCATCGCGGCCGCCATGCTGGACGCGACCGTCGACTACGCCCGCGTCCGCGAACAGTTCGGCCGTCCCATCGGTTCCTTCCAGGCGGTCAAACACGCCTGTGCCGATATGCTCGTCGACCTGACGATCGCTCGCCGGCTGGTCACCACCGCACTGTCCGCTACGGCCGAAGGCGCATCCGACGCCGGCCGCGCGGTGAGTATGGCGAAATCGTTCACCGGCGAGGCCGCCGTCCGGGTGGCCGGCCGAGCCATGCAACTACACGGCGGCCTCGGCTACACCTGGGAAAGCGGAATCCACCGCTACCTCAAACGCGCCACCCTCGACCGCACCCTCTACGGCTCCCCCGCCGCCCACCGCCGCGAACTCGCCCAACGTTACAAATCCGGCGTCCACGTGCACTCGACGTGGTCCGGGGTCTAGGCCGATCGTCGGTGTCGTACCCGCAGTCCGCTGCAACAGAGGGCGGCGCCAAGGTCGCCCAGTTGGTTCGACGGGGAATGCCGCGGGAGGAGCATCGGCGGTAGGATAGGTGGCATGAGCGAGCGTACCGCGAAATATTCGATCACCATGCCCCGTGACCTCGCCGAGGCAGCCCGGAAGCGGGGCGGTCCCTCGGGGCTCTCTGCATACGTTGCCGCTGCGGTCGCACGTCAGATCGAGCGAGATAATCTCGACGAACTCATCAAGGTCGCCGAAGCGGAACACGGCCCGGTCGGTGAGGAAGAGATCCAGGCTCTGCGGGATCAGCTACTGAAGGCCCGACGGGGGAAGGGAAACGCTGCGTGAGCGGATCCGTGGCCCCTGGCGGTACGCTGGTTCTCGATAGTGAAGGGCTCGCCAAGGCCGTTTTGCGCGACCGTGCGGTGACCGGCTGGTTGGCCTTGGCCCGTGCCGATGACATGCGCGTCATTACCTCCGCCGCCACTTTGGTCGAGGTAGTTCATCCCCGGATCAAACGTCCAGCTTTGGAATGGACGCTTTCCCGGCTTGTGATCGAACCGGTCACCGAGTCCCTCGCGCGCCACGCCGCCGCGTTGCTCGCCGACGTGAAATTGCATGGCCACAAATACGCTATCGATGCCATGCTCTCCGCCACCGCGCTTGCCGCTGCCGGCCCCGTCACCGTACTCACTTCCGACCCTGACGACCTGACCGCACTCTGTGGCGGTCACGCCACCATCATCAAAATCTGATTCGGGCGAGGGTGAAGGCGGTCAGTTCCTGTCGGGCGAGACGGCACTCGGATCGAACCGATGCCCTGGCGGCAGGGATCCGATCGATCCGATCCGGGTGGCGTGTCGCGGGGCCGGCGTGGCCGGGCGAGGCAACCGGTTATCGGGGTCACGCGGTGGGGGTGCCGTCCCAGGAGACGAGCTTCCAGCCCTTGTCCGGGGTGCCCTTCACTACGACGCGGCCGGTGTTCTGCAACGGGTCGTTCTGCAGTGTGCTCAGGTCGGGGTCGGTGACGGACATGGCCGTCCAGATCATGATGGCGCCGCCGTGGGAGAAGATCGTCGCGCGCTTGCTGCCGCGATTGCGGATATCGCGGATCGAATCGTCCATCCGCTGCTTGAACTCGTGGCCGTTGATCGAGCCGGGAATGCGGGCGTCCAGATTGCCCTGGATCCACTGGAGCGGCGCCTGGAAATAGTTCAGGCCCGCCTCGTGCTCCGGCCGGCCTTCGTAGATCCCGGCCTCGATCTCGTGGAGACCGGGTTCGACAGTCACCGGAAGGTGACACCGGTCCGAGGTCGGCTTCGCTGTCTGCTGGGTCCGGATCATTTTCGAGGCGTAGATACCGTCGAATGTGCAATCGGCCAGGTACGCGGCTACCGCGTCGGCTTGGGCCCAGCCTTTGTCGGTCAGTTCGGGGCCCGGGGTCGAGGTGTCGATGAGGCCGGAGGCGTTGCCGGCCGATTCGCCGTGGCGGATGAAGGTGAGGAACATTTCACCGGTGTGTGGCTCGGCGACCGCGGTACCGCCGCCGGCGACGAGAATCGCCACCGCCGCGATCACCGCGCCGAGCATCGCGGACAGGCGTGTTTCGATCGGATACACGAGAACTCCTCCGGTTGGGACCGGCCACGGTAGAAGGTGGCAGTGGCCGGAACCGTACGTTAAGCGCTGTGTGCGAGAACTCCGGGATTCTTTCCCGCTGAATGACACGTTCGGCGCCGGCCTACCCGGTGGCGAGTCGTCGCGCCGCCAGGGTGCGGAGGTCGCCGGCTTTGATCTTGGCGCTCGAGCTGAGCGAAAGGTCGTCTTCGGTGAAGAACAGGATTTCGCGCGGAACCTTGTAGCTGGCGAGCCGGGTGCGCAGGTGGTCGCGGATTCCGGCGGCTTCGAGGGTGTGCCCGGTATGCGGGACCACGCAGGCCACGACCATTTCACCCAGGGTTTCGTGCGGGACACCCACGGTGCGGCCGATCTTCACGCCGGGATACTGGGCGAGGACCTCGTCGACCTCGAGCGGGGATACGTTCGCGCCGCCGGTCTTGATGATGTCGGTGAGCCGGCCTTCCCAGTAGAGGCGGCCGGCGTCGTCGAGGTATCCGCCGTCGCCGGTGTGGAAGTAGCCGTCCTCGTCGAGAGTCTCGTCGAGCGGCGTGCCCACATAACCGAGCATGAGGGTGGGGCTTTTGACGCAGATCTCGCCGTGCTCGCCCCGGCGCAGGGTGGCGCCGGTGAGCGGATCGGCGATCTTCACCGTGACTCCGGGCAGCGGTACGCCGCTGCTGCCCGCGATCACCTCTTCCGGCGTGCAGGCGGGAAAACAGGTGGTGATGGTGAAGGTTTCGGTATTGCCGTAGGCGTGGCCCGGTTCGGTCCAGTCGGTATCGATAGTGGGGTGGGTGGCCAGCGGCAGATCGCGGTCCACGAACTTCAGGCTGCTCAGATCCACGGTGTCCCAGTTCGGGGCGCCCTGGAGCTGGGCGTGCTGATGCGGCCACGACACCGGGAAGGTGACCCGATGGGCCTGCATGAGGTCCAGTGCCGCCTCGGCGTCGAACATCGACTGCAGGATCAGGGTGCCGCCGGCGGCGAGAGTCGCGCCCAGCGCCTGGCCGAAGTTTCCGGACCAGAAGAAACCGTTGGCGGTCCAGCACCGGACCTCGTCGCCGGGGCCGAAACCGAACATGCGGCGGAACCGCCACAGCTGGATCGCGACACCGCGATGTGCGCTGCGGATACCTTTCGGCTTGCTCGTCGTGCCGGAAGAGAAGAACAGCACCGCGGTATCGCTGGGCTGTACGGTCGCCGCCGTCGCGGTGATCAGTGCGGGGTCGGTGTCCTTGCCGCGGGCCAGGAAATCGGCCCAGCTCTCGATCGCCGTCCTGGGAAGCGGATCGCCCACCACGGCGGCATACCGCAGGAACGGATATTCGGCCGATGCCACGGCGCCGGGATCGGTGGTACCGAATTGCGGTTCCAGACCTGCCAATACCTCGGCGAAATCGGTTTTCGCGACCCGGCGTTCGAACAACAGCACCGAGACACCGGACATCCGCAGCAGATGATCGAGTTCCGGTTGCGTGGAGAAGGTACTCAGCGCCACCGCGACCCCGCCCGCCAGCGAGGCGCCGAAAACCGCGGCCAGCCATTCGGCGCGATTGGTCATGAGCACACCGACGCGGCCGTCCTTCCCGACACCACATGCCCGCAGCGCCCGGGCGACCTCGTTCGCGCGGTCCCACAGGTCGGTGTAGGTCCATTCGGTCCCGTCCTCGGGCGAGATCAGCGCGGTCCGATCGGCGTAGGACTCGGTCACTTCCCGGAGGAACCCCGGTAGCGTGAGCGTGCCCAAACCGGGTTCGTCGGCAAGGGGCGGGCCGGCGACGATCGCCGGGTCGGGGGTCTGCTGGGTCCCGGTGCTCATCGCCGGTGTTCCTCTCTGGTGGTGCTCCGCACGCGGCGCACAACGGTGCTGTCGAGGGCCGGCACTCCATCACGCCGGTCCGTGGTTCCGGGGTCCCGCGGTGCGCAGATGCCGGGTGTCGTCCTACAGCGGAAGTTCGACCTCGGCGGTGCAGGACACCAGCACACCGCCGTCCTGGTTGGTGAGTTTCAGCTTCACCTGGACCAGCGGCACACCCCAGGACGATTCCGGCGTCTTGTCCACGATCTCGGCGTCGAAATAGGTGACATCGCCTTCGAACGCGGGCCCCCGGAAATCGGCCTTGGTGTGCCGGACCATCCCGTCGTTTCCGGCCCAATAGGCGAGATAGTCCGTACACCAGGCGCCCATGGTCGCCCCGTACCCGTAGGCGCGGGCCATGCCCACATCACTTGCTTTGTCGGCATCGATATGGCCGCGCGAGGGCCCCACATAAAGTCCGTCACGCAGACGCGGGTCGATCTTCGCGCCTTCTTCGTCGAAGCCGAACCCTTCGGTCCAGCCCGGATCCTGGTAGACCCACGGATCCTCGATCCCCGCGGGTGCCGTCCACCGGAACGTGCCCCAGATATTGAAGAGGAACGCCCGGTATTCGGTGGTGAAACTGGCGATACTGTGCGGGCCGATCACCCGGCGCGGCAGTTTGTCGCCGACCTTCACCTCGTCGAAATGCGGTGAGACCCCGAGCCGGTTCGAATGGAGCCATTCGGTGCGCAACGCGTCGACCTCGGCGAGTTCGGTGGCCGTCCACTTCTTGATCTCGCCCAGCTGGTTCTCGTACATACCGCGTTTGTTCGCTTCTTCGGCGAGATAGCGGATCGCCGTGGACCGTTCCTTGGCGACGAGTGCCCCGTGCTGGTTGCGGTGCACGGTATCGCCGCGGGAGAACATGGTGGGCCCGGCGAATTTCGTCTCCGCCACCTTGTAGTCGTGGAACCGCCGTTCCTGGAACAGCTGGTCACCGGGCCGCACAGGGCAACCGTAGAACCACCACTCCTCGCCGCCGAAGATCAAATGGCTGTTCGGGATATGCCCCACGCAGGCCGGTGCCGCGCCGTGACCGTAATCGAGGGCGACCGCGATCGACTGCGGCGCCACGAGCCCGCCGTACCGGGATTCGCGTGCGAACTCCTGATCCCAGTGCAGCGGATTCGGATAGTCCATTGCCATCACCCAGCGCCGGATATCCGAGGTACTGCACGGATCCCACAGTTGGCCGCCGCCGATCGGTTTGCCCACGCGGTGGTCGACATCGCTCAGGTCGAGCTCGACGGGGGCTTCGGTCGCCTTCTCGGTCACGAATAACTCCTGCTCAGCGGTTCACATCGACGACTATGCGGCCGCGGACGGTACCCGCGACGAACCCGCCGGCCGCTTCGATCGCCTCGCCGAGGGAGATTTCCCGGGCGATCGAGTCGAGTACGGCGGGGTCGAGGTCGCGGGCCAGCCGGGCCCAGGCGTCGAGACGTTTCTGCACGGGCGCCATCACGCTGTCCACACCCAGCAGCGAGACGCCGCGCAGGATGAACGGGGCGACGGTCGCCGGGAAATCCATACCCTGCGCCAGCCCGCACGCGGCCACCGCGCCGCCGTAGCGGGTCTGGGCGGCGGCATTGGCCAGCGTATGGCTGCCAGCGGTGTCGACGACACCGGCCCAGCGTTCTTTCTGCAGCGGTTTACCCTTCTCGGCGAGTTCGGCGCGGTCCACGACCGTGGTGGCGCCGAGCTGCTTCAGGTAGGCGTGTTCGCCGGCCTTGCCGGTGGCGGCGGCGACGGCGAAGCCTGCCTTGGTGAGCAGGGCGATGGCGACACTGCCGACGCCGCCGGTTGCGCCGGTCACCAGTATTTCGCCGGCGTCCGGGGTGAGGCCGTGGTTCAGCAATGCGTCCACACACAGCGCGGCGGTATAGCCGGCGGTGCCGATCGCCATGGCCTGGCGTTCGGTGAATTCGGCGGGGAGCGGAATGAGCCAGTCACCGTTGAGCCGGGCGCGCTGCGCGAGGCCGCCCCAATGGGTTTCGCCGACTCCCCAGCCGTTGAGCACGACCTTGTCCCCGGCGGACCAGCGGGCGTGGCTACTGCTTGTCACCGTGCCGGCGAGGTCGATACCGGGGACCATCGGGAATGTGCGCACCACGGGGGAGGCGCCGGTGATCGCGAGGGCGTCTTTGTAGTTGAGGGTGGAGTAGGCCACCTGGATCTCGACGTCACCCTCGGGCAACCGGTCTTCCGCCAGGCCGGTGAGTTCGACTTCGGGGCCGGCTTCGCCCTTGGTGATGACAACTGCGGAGAACATCGGTGATGTGGTCCTTCCTCGATCCGTTCGGATATGTGCCGATCCAGCATCTCGAACGGCATCGGTTCGGTGGACGGGTGCCGGTCCGCTCGCGCCATGGAGAGTGCGATTCTCCAAATCAAGAATCATATTCTCACTCGTCGTTGCCGGTGTCAACACCCTGGCCGGGCCGTCAGCGCGCGGTCCAACCGCCGTCGACGACGATGGTCTGCCCGGTGACATAGCGCCCCGCGTCGCCGGCCAGCCAGACGATCGCGCCGACCATGTCCTCGGCGGTCCCTTCGGTGGGCAGCGGAATATTGCGCCGCAGATATTCGGCGCCGCGCTCGCTGTCGTACAGACTGCCGGTGATCTCGCTGCGGAAGAACCCCGGCGCCACCGTATTCACCCGGATCGAATATCGTGCCCATTGCACGGCGAGTTCCGCGGTGAGCCCGGACAATCCGGCCTTGCTCGCGGCGTACGACGCCTGCGGAATGCCGGGGACACCGACGCGCCCGCTGATCGAGGAAATGTTCACGATCGCGCCGCGCCCGAAATCACGCATATAGGGGAACACCTGCTGGGCCATAAGGAGTGGCGCCACGAGGTTCAGGTCCAGGGTGCGGCGGATATCGTCGAGTGGTTCCGATTCCGCGCGTTCGGTGCCGAAACGGTTCCCCGCGGCATTGATCAGGATCTCCGGCGGGCCCAGCCGCTCGGCCACCGCCGGTCCGATCCCGGCGATCGCGGCGGGGTCGGAAAGGTCGCAAGCCAGGGCGAATCCGTCGATCTCGGCGGCCAGATCCGCCAGCCGCTCGCGCCGCCGCGCGACCAGGGCCACCCGCGCGCCCAGCGCGGCGAGGGTCCGGCTCACCGCGGCGCCCAGCCCGGACGACGCGCCGGTGACGATCGCGGCCCTGCCGTCGAGCGTGAACGACTGCAGGGCGGCCACGGGATCACCGGCGGCCCGGGGGTGTTCCGGAGCATGCGCGGGCCCGGCATGCTTGTGGTGCCCTGCCGCCGTCTCGCCCGGTGCCCGCGGATCGCCTCGATCCGCTGCGGGCGCCGGGTCGGGCACTGCCTCCGAGCCCGGTTCGGTCGTGCCGTATCCGAATAGCGGCGGTGTGGCCTCGGCGCGGCCACTCGGCGGCGCAGACTCCGGACGTGACCCGCTCACGAGGTACCCGCGGCGGTGATGATTCCGGGGAGTTCGGTGCGCACCACTTTGCCCATGGCGTTGGTGGGTAGCGACTCGACGGCGGCCCACACCTCGGGGACTTTGTAGCCGGCGAGCTCGCTGCGGCAGTATTCGGCGAGTTCGGTGAAATCCACCTGGGCTCCGTTCGTTTCGATCACCGCCGCGACCTGCTGGCCCAGCCTTTCGTGCGGTATCCCGCAGACCGCGGCCTTGCCGACCGCGGGATGGGTATCCAGGACGCGTTCCACCTCGAGCGGGTAGATATTCGCGCCGCCGCGGATGATCACCATCTTCTTGCGATCGAGCAGTGTGAGCCAGCCCGCCTCGTCCACCGTGCCGATATCGCCGGTGGCGACCGGGCCCTCGGGTAGTGGCCGGACCCCGCCGTCGGCCCAGTGCCCCAGCAGTGGGCGCCACAGGCCCGCCCATGGTCCGGTGGACTGCCCGGCCAGGCGCAATTCGCCGGTTTCGCCCGGCGCCAGCCGGTTTCCGGCGTCGTCGTAGGCGGCCACGTCGTAGTGCGGTAACACCCGGCCGCTCGTGCGCGGACGCCACTGTGCCCCGGGCGGATCGATGGAGACGACGGTCGGGGCCTCGCTGAGTCCGTAGGTGACCCGCGGGACGAGGCCGTGTGCGGCGGCGAAGGCCTCGCGCAGGTTGTCCGGCGTATCGCTGCCGCCGCTCCAGACCTCCCGTAGCGAACCGAGGTCGAGTTCCGGGCGGGCCGCCAGATCGAAGAGTTGCGCGGGGGCGCCGTTCCAGACCGTGACCTCGCGGGTCGTGATCCATTCCGCGACCCCGGCCGCGTCGCGGCGGTCCATGATCACCGCGCAGCCACCGGCCTGGGCGGTGAGCAGGGTGGACAGGATGATCATATTCAGGATGGTGAGCGGGAAGCTATCGCCCTTGCGCAGGTCCGGTCCCCACCCGCGGGTCGCGACCAGGGCCGCGCCGGGCAGCAGCATGGTGCGCTGGCTGTGCACCACCGCTTTCGGCCTGCCGGAGGTACCGCTGGTGAACGCGATCCCGGCCGCCGCGTCCAGGTCGGTCGCGACCTGCGGCGCCGCCGGCGCATCCCGGGCGGCCGACCACTGCGCGGCGTCGATGCGGGCCGGTGAGCCGACCTGGCAGCGTGGTCCCGCCAGGACCACCTTCGGCTCGATCAGATCGTGCAGGTACTGCTGCTCGGCCGCGGCCATGGCTTCGCCGATGCCCGCCCAGATCGCGCCGATGCGCTGCGCGCCGTGGAAGGCGGCGACGATATCGAGGTCGTTGGGCAGGCAGGCCGCGACCCGGTCGCCGGGCCGCACCCCGAGCGACCACAGCGCCGCCCCGGCGGCGCCGGCCGGGTGGGGGAGTTGCCGGGTGGTGCAGATGCCCGCGGCCGCGTAGGTCGGGGGGGCGGCCGGATTCGCCGGGGGGGCGGGCCGGGGAAGAACGGCGTACGCCCCGGGCGGGCGCTACCCGCCGGCCCCCCCGGCGGGGGGGGCGGCGGGCCCCGGGGAAACGCGGTGGA
>NZ_JARWPM010000444.1 GCF_029869215.1 Nocardia carnea | reverse complement strand
TTTCGGGGCTTTGGGGGGCCCCCCAATTATTTTTTTTTGGGGGGGGTTGGTGGTTGTTGGGGGCCCCCAAAAATCTTCGGGGGTTTAAAACGGGGGGTGGGGGGGGGGGTTTTAAAATTCCCCCCCCCCCGGGGCCCCCCGCCTTCGCCCGCCCGTCAGGCGCGGGCGAAGGCGAGCGTTTCCCCGGCCACGCCGTGCAACCACAGCGTGTTGCAGGCAGTGGCCAGTTCGTCGAGGTTGTCCTCGATGGTGGCGAAGACATTGCCGGGGACCCAGCCGAGGTCGCCGTTGATGAGCAGGTTGTTGCGGCCGTAGAACAGCGCGAGATCGGTGGCGCCTTGCTCGTGGTGGGCGGCCGAGCCCGGTTCGTAGCCGTAGGCCGGGTTGCCGATCTCCCACGGTTCGAAATCGAACAGGCAGACGTCGCCGGGAATCGGGGTGACGGTGGGGTTCTCGCGCCGCGGCGCGCCCGGAATCCGCGGTACCAGGGTGTAGAGCTCGTTGCGGGCGTATTTGGCGTGGAAGGCATCGCCCTCCTGCGGCAGGGCATTCCACACCGCCTCGCAGGTGCGGGGGGCCTGGTCGTCGAGCAGCCGGGCCCGGCAGGTGAGTCCGGTTTTGGTCAGGGTGATGGTCAGATAGCGCGCCATGTATCCGTCCTGAGCGTCGGGCGGGTGGGACCGGTCTGTTCAGTGGCCGATTTCGGCGAGCACCGCCGACCAGATGCCGAGGGCGTCGGCGACCTGGCTTTCGGAGACGATCAGCGGCGGGATCATCCGCACCACGTTCATATGGGCCCCGCAGGTCAGCAGCAGCAGGCCCTTCGCGGCGGCGAGCTGCTGGGCGGCGGAGGCGGTTTCGCGGTCGGGGGCGCCGTCGGTGGTGACGAATTCGGCGCCGACGAGCAGTCCGAGACCGCGGGTATCGCCGATGGCCTTGGATTCGGCCGCCCGCACCCCCGCCAGCAGTTGCTCGCCGCGAATCCGCGCGTTCTCCACAAGGTTCTCCGAGTCGATCACCTCGAGGGTGGCCAGGGCGGCCGCGCAGGCCACGGCGTTACCGCCGTAGGTGCCACCTTGTGAACCCGGCCAGGCGGCGCTCATCAGTTCGGCCGAGGCCGCGATTCCGGAAATCGGGAACCCGCTGGCCAGGCCCTTGGCCATGGTGATCACATCGGGACGGACCCCGAAATGCTGGTGGCCGAAGTACTTTCCGGTGCGGCCGAAGCCGGTCTGGATCTCGTCGAAGATCAGCAGGATGCCGTGCCGGTCGGCGCGTTCGCGCAGGCCCTCGAAGAACACCCGGTTACCGGGGATGTACCCGCCCTCGCCGAGCACCGGTTCCACGACGAATGCGGCGGTTTCGGCGGGTGAGGTGAGTGTGGCGAATATGTAGTCGAGTTCGCGCAGCGCGAAGGACGTCGCCTCTTCCTCGCTCCACCCGTAGCGGTAGGCGGTGGGGAAGGGGGCGACGTGCACGCCGGACATGAGCGGGCTGAAACCGGCGGAGAAGCGGGTACCGGAGGTGGTCATGGTGGCGGCGGCGACGGTACGGCCGTGGAATCCGCCGTGGAAGACGATCACATTGGGCCGGCCGGTGGCCTGGCGTGCCAGCCGCAGCGCCGCCTCGACCGCCTCGCTACCGGAGTTCGCGTAGAACACCGAATCGAGCCCTTCGGGCAGCACGCTGCCGAGACGTTCGGTGAGTTCCAGCATGGGCCGGTGCATCACCGTCGTGTACTGGCCGTGGATCAGCTTCGCGACCTGGGCCTGGGCCGCCGCGACCACCGCCGGATGACAGTGGCCGGTACTGGTGACCCCGATACCGGCGGTGAAATCGAGGAATCGGCGACCGTCGGTGTCGTAGAGGTAGCAGCCGGACCCGTGGTCGACGGTGACCGGGGTGGCCTGCTTCAGGATCGGGGACAGTTCGGCCATGGTGGCGCCTCCCGGGACGGTCGGTGCGGCGATCCGGACCGACGACGAGATTGTCGGATTGTTGACAATTATGGATAGCATGGGGCCCGGGATTCGGCAATGCCCCCGGGCTCACCGCCCGCGCGTCACCTGTCGTGGCGGTCAGTCCCGCAGCCAGATCGCTTCGGCGGCGATACTGCCCAGATCCGTGAGGTTTTCGTCGCGCCCGATCCGGACCGCGATGGTTCCGGCGAAATCGCGTCGCTCCACGACGAGGATCACCGTGTCCAGCGCTATCCCCACCGAATCGAAGTACCGCAGCATCTCCGGATCGGAATCGGAGATCCGGGCCACCCGCCCCGATTCGCCCGCCTCGAAATCGATCAACTGCCGCGCCGGTGGTGTCGGTACCGCCCCGTCCACCGAGGGAATCGGATCGCCGTGTGGATCCCGGTCCGGGAAACCGAGCTTGGCATCGATCCGGGCCATCAGCAGATCCGACACCGCGTGCTCCAGGATCTCCGCCTCGTCGTGCACCTCGTCCCAGCCGTAGCCGAGCTCGCTCACCAGGAACGTCTCGATCAGCCGGTGCCGGCGCACCATGGCAACCGCGGCGCGGCGGCCCTCCTCGGTCAGCGCGATCGCCCCGTAGCGGGCATGCTCCACCAGACCCTGGTCCGACAGTTTGCGGACCGCCTCCGACACCGTCGACGCGGAGACGCCGATCCGCTCGGCGAGCAGTTTGGTGCTCACCCGCTCCTGCGACCACTCCTGGGTCGTCCAGATGACTTTCAGGTAATCCTGGGCCACCGACGACAGCCCGGGAGCGGCCGAATCCCCGGCGTCGGCGAGTTCCCGTCGGGTGGCGATATCTCGTTTTCCGGGCACAACCACGAGCTTAAGCATTCGTGGCCCGATACACATATCGCGCCACCTCGGGGAAACCCTGTGTTCGCGTGCGTGTAGCCGGGCCGCGCACCCGTCCACCCGAATACGGTGCGGCCGCGTGTTTGCGTAGGCTTGGCGTCTGTGCAGAGGTGGCGAAGTCTCGACGACGTACCCGCGGACTGGGGGCGGTGCGTGCTCACGATCGGCGTGTTCGACGGTGTGCACCGCGGTCACGCGCAACTGATCAGCCGGGCGGTGAAGTCCGCTGCCGCGCGCGGGGTCCCGGCGGTGCTGATGACCTTCGATCCGCATCCGATGGAGGTGATCCGGCCGGGTTCGCATCCCGCGCAGCTCACCACGCTCACGCGGCGTGCCGAACTCGCCGAGGAACTCGGCGTCGACGTGTTCTGCGTGATGCCGTTCACCCACGATTTCATGAAACTCACCCCCGCCGAATACGTGCACGATCTGCTCGTGGAACGGCTGCATGTGGCCGAGGTCGTGGTGGGTGACAATTTCACCTTCGGTAAGAAGGCCGCGGGTACCGTCTCCACCATGCGCGAGCTGGGCACGCGCTTCGGCTTCGAGGTCGACGGGGTGACGCTGCTGGGCGAACACGCCGTCACGTTCTCCTCCACCTATATCCGCGCCTGTGTGGACGCCGGGGATATGGCCGCCGCCGCCGACGCGCTGGGCCGGCCGCATCGCGTCGAAGGTGTGGTGGTGCGGGGTGACGGCCGCGGTAAGAGCCTGGGCTTCCCGACCGCCAACGTAGCCCCGCCCATGCATGCCGCGATCCCGGCCGACGGGGTCTACGCGGGCTGGTTCACCGTGCTCGGCCCCGGGCCCACCATCGGTACGGTGACGCCGGGGCAGCCGGCCATGGCCGCGATCTCGGTGGGTACCAATCCGACCTTCTCCGGCCGCGCCCGCACCGTCGAGGCCTATGTGCTGGACCGGGAGGCCGATCTGTACGGTCAGCACGTGGCCGTGGATTTTGTGGACCATCTGCGCGGTATGCGGAAGTTCGAGTCGATCGACGAGCTGGTGGCCGCCATGGGCCGCGACGTCGATACCGCCCGCAAGATCCTCGGCGCCGGGAACTGACCACGCGGCGCCCGGGTGCAGCCGGGCGTGCACCATTCCGGTAGTGTGGTCCGCTGGGTCTGCTGCGGTCCGCGGCGGCGCCCACCCCGGCGACGACAACCGGAGAGCCGCCTGTTCGCAGGCGCTTTTCCCGGATGATCGGCTGGGCACCTTACGCGCGGAACTGAGAAACAGGAGTGGATGCCCCATGGCGTTGACCACCGAGCAGAAGAAGTCGATTCTTGCCGAGTACGGTCTGCACGAAACGGACACCGGTTCCCCGGAGGCGCAGATCGCGCTGCTGTCCAAGCGGATCTCCGAGATCACCGAGCACCTCAAGGTGCACAAGCACGACCACCACACCCGGCACGGCCTGATGGCGTTGATCGGCCGCCGCAAGCGGCTGTCGAAGTACCTGGCCGACAAGGACATCAACCGGTACCGCAGCCTGATCGAACGCCTGGGCCTGCGGCGCTGAGCGCGTGAACACGCCCGGTTCCGAGAGCCGGGCGGCACGTATGCCGGCGGGGCGCATACAATCGCCCCGTCGGCATTTTCGTGCGTGGGAACCACCCGCGTACGAGGACGACAGAACCAGCCGTCACACCCGCGCTCGTGGCGTCGGTCTTCGGTAGTGGCTTTTCGGCCCGGGGTTGATACGCCGGAGAGCTTCGATCGTTGACCGCCTCCGCGTCGCCGTATCCAAGGGGATCCGGCCGGGTGTACGCGCCGCAGCCAGTTGTACGGCGGCCGCTGACCTCGACGGTCACCGCGGTGACGCCGTCGCGCCGCGTCCATACCTGGTACGGCTGACACAGCCGGATCGCGCCACGGGCGCTGTATCCGGCGAGACGAGAGGTTGAGAACAGAGATATGCAGGAAACCACCGAACGCTCGAAGAGCACGGCCATCGAGGTCGAACCGGGTGTGTTCGAATCCGTCGCGCTGATCGACAACGGCGTGTTCGGCACCCGCACCATCCGTTTCGAAACCGGCCGCCTGGCCAAACAGGCCGCCGGCTCGGTCGTCGCCTACCTCGACGACGAGACCATGCTGCTGTCGGCGACCACCGCCGGTAAGCACCCCAAGGACCAGTTCGATTTCTTCCCGCTCACCGTCGATGTCGAAGAGCGGATGTACGCGGCGGGCCGGATCCCCGGATCCTTCTTCCGCCGGGAGGGCCGCCCCTCCACCGACGCGATCCTGACCTGCCGCCTGATCGACCGGCCGCTGCGCCCCTCCTTCGTGGACGGCCTGCGTAACGAGATCCAGGTCGTGGTGACGGTGCTGAGCCTGGATCCGAAGGATCTCTACGATGTGGTCGCCATCAACGCGGCCTCGGCGTCCACCCAGATCGCGGGCCTGCCGTTCTCCGGCCCGGTGGGCGGTGTGCGGGTCGCGCTGATCAACGATTCCGTGGCCGGCACCCCGGCCGGTGGCCAGTGGGTCGCCTTCCCGACCAACGAACAGTTGGAGAAGGCTGTTTTCGATATGGTCGTGGCCGGCCGGGTCACCGAAACCGGTGATGTCGCGATCATGATGGTCGAGGCGGAAGCCACCGAGAACGTGATCGCACTGGTCGAGGCCGGGGCGCAGGCGCCGACCGAAACCGTGGTCGCCGAAGGCCTGGAAGCCGCCAAGCCGTTCATCGCGCGCCTCTGCCGGGCCCAGCAGGATATGGCCGAGCTGGCGTCCAAGCCCACCGAGGATTTCCCGCTGTTCCCGCCGTACGCCGACGACGCGTATGCCGCCGTCGAGGATGCGGCCAAGGCACCGCTGTCGGAGGCGCTGAGCATCGCCGGTAAGCAGGAGCGCGAGGAGAAGATCGACGAGATCAAACTCGACATCCTGTCTCGGCTCGGTGCCTCGTTCGAGGGCCGCGAGAAGGAACTCGGCGCCGCCTTCCGCTCGGTGACCAAGAAGCTGGTCCGCCAGCGCATCCTCACCGACGGTTTCCGTATCGACGGCCGCGGCCTGGCCGATATCCGGGCGCTGTCCGCGGAGGTCGCCGTGGTGCCGCGGGCGCACGGCTCGGCGCTGTTCGAGCGCGGCGAAACCCAGATCATGGGTGTCACCACCCTCGATATGGTCAAGATGGCGCAGCAGGTCGATTCGCTCGGCCCGGAAACCTCCAAGCGCTATATGCACCACTACAACTTCCCGCCGTACTCGACCGGTGAGACCGGTCGCGTCGGTTCGCCCAAGCGGCGCGAGATCGGCCACGGCGCGCTGGCCGAGCGGGCACTGATGCCGGTGCTGCCGAGCCAGGACGAGTTCCCGTACGCCATCCGGCAGGTGTCGGAGGCGCTGGGCTCCAACGGTTCCACCTCGATGGGTTCGGTCTGTGCCTCGACCCTGTCGCTGCTCAACGCCGGTGTGCCGCTGAAGGCGCCGGTCGCGGGTATCGCCATGGGCCTGGTATCGGACACCGTCACCAACGAGGCCGGTGCGCAGGAGGTCCGCTATGTGGCGCTGACCGATATCCTCGGCGCCGAGGACGCCTTCGGCGATATGGACTTCAAGGTCGCCGGTACCCGTGATTTCGTCACCGCCCTGCAGCTGGACACCAAGCTCGACGGTATCCCCTCGCAGGTGCTGGCCGGCGCGCTGGGCCAGGCGCACGACGCCCGCACCACCATCCTGGACGTGATGGCCGAGGCCATCGCCACCCCGGACGAGATGAGCCCGTACGCGCCGCGCGTCACCGCGATCAAGATCCCGGTCGACAAGATCGGCGAGGTGATCGGGCCCAAGGGCAAGATGATCAACCAGATCACCGACGACACCGGCGCCAATATCTCCATCGAGGACGACGGCACCGTGTTCGTCGGGGCGACCGACGGCCCGTCCGCGCAGGCCGCCATCGACGCCATCAACGCCATCGCCAACCCGCAGCTGCCCAAGGTCGGCGAACGATTCCTCGGCACCGTGGTCAAGACCACCGCGTTCGGCGCGTTCGTCTCGCTGCTGCCCGGCCGCGACGGCCTGGTGCACATCTCCAAGCTCGGCAACGGTAAGCGCGTGGCCAAGGTGGAGGACGTGGTGAACGTCGGCGACAAACTGCGCGTGGAGATCGCCGATATCGACAACCGTGGCAAGATCTCGCTGGTGCCCGTCGACGAGAGCGCCGACGAGGCCCCGGCCGAGGCGCCCGCCGATGCGGATGCCGCGGCGACCGAGTAGTACTGGTCGTGTGACGGAGCAGAAAACAGCGGCCCCCCTGCGCCCGAGTGGGCAGGGGGGTTCGTCATCGGCGTGGCGGATCGGCGAAACCGTCGATATCGACAACGGGGTGCGGCGGACCGTTCTGCCGGGCGGTCTGCGAGTGGTGACCGAGCAGGTACCCGGCGTGCGCTCGGCGTCCGTGGGGGTCTGGGTGGGAGTCGGCTCCCGCGACGAGGGCCCCACCGTCGCCGGTGCCGCGCATTTCCTGGAACACCTGCTGTTCAAGGCGACCCCGACGCGGTCGGCGCTCGATATCGCCGAGGCCGTGGACGCGGTGGGTGGCGAGCTCAACGCGTTCACCGCCAAAGAACAGACCTGCTACTACGCCCATGTCGTGGACGAGGATCTACCGCTCGCGGTGGACCTGGTGAGCGATGTGGTGCTCAACGGGCTGTGCCGGGCGGTGGATGTCGACCTGGAACGGCAGGTGGTGCTCGAAGAGATCGCCATGCGCGACGACGATCCGGAGGACCTGGTCGGCGATGCCTTCCTCACCGCGCTGTTCGGGGACCACCCGATCGGGCGGCCGGTCATCGGATCCATCGAATCCATCGAAGCGATGCGCGCGAGCCAGCTGCGGTCGTTCCACCAGCGCCGGTACACCCCCGACCGGATGGTGGTGGCGGTCGCCGGGAACATCGACCACGAGCACACCGTCGAACTGGTGCACCGGGCGGTCGCCGGCCGGCTGGATCCCGCGGCCCTTCCCGCGCCGCGCCGGGAGGGCCGGTTCCGGACGCGGTCGGAGCCCGCGCTGAGCTGGAGCCACCGCGACAGCGAACAGGCGCATCTGGTTTTCGGGGTCCGCGCCTACGGCCGGCACGAAGGCCCGCGCCGCTGGCCGCTGTCGGTGCTGAACACCGTGATCGGCGGCGGACTCAGCTCGCGGCTGTTCCAGCGGATCCGGGAGGAACGCGGCCTGGCGTATTCGGTGTACTCCAGCGTGGACACCTTCGCCGATACGGGCGCGTTCTCGGTGTATCTCGGCTGCCAGCCGGAGAACCTGAACGAGGTGACCACATTGGCCCGCGGTGTACTCGAAGAGGTCGCGGCGGACGGGATCACCGATGCCGAATGTGCCCGTGCGAAAGGCTCGCTACGTGGCGGGCTGGTGCTCGGCCTGGAGGATTCGGCGTCGCGGATGAACCGAATCGGCCGCAGCGAACTCAGCTACGGCAATCATCGCAGTGTCTCCGAAACGCTGGCGCGGATCGACGCGGTCACCACCGAGGAGGTGGGGGAGATCGCGCGGTCGCTGCTCGCTCGCCCGTTCGCCGCCGCGGTGGCCGGGCCGTACCGCCGCAAACGTGATCTCCCCGCGGCTGTCACTCGGTTGGTCGGCTGAGGTATCCGCGGGCCGAGGTCCGGAGGCGGATGCGGCACCGTGGGCGCGACCGCCGAGCCGGTCTCGCCGGTACACCGGCCCGCACAGGCCCTGTGGCGTCCGGGTATGCGCAGACCGGGCGGTGGAAGAACCGATTCGGCGCGCTACCGATGTGTGGCCAGGCTACTCCGGCCGGGCGCGGTTCGCGGCGTCGACGATCGAGGCCAGCAGGCCGGGCAAGGCGGCGTCGAGGGCTTCGGTGCGGAGCTGCTGGCAGGTGTGGCCGTCGATCACCAGGCGTTCGGTGACGCCGGCCTCACGGAGAATCTTGAAATGGTGGGTGGCGGTCGACTTGTTGATTCCGTCATAGAGGGACGCGCAGCGCAGGGCGGTGCCCGCATTGCTGAGCCGGCGCACCATTTCCAGGCGGACCGGGTCCTGCAGCGCGCCGAGTACAGCGGGGAGCGGGGCCACGGGGTGCGCCGCGGTGGTGGTGTCGGTCAAGGGGTCCGCCTCGGTCGGTTTGATGATCGTCGTACCATACGTTACTGTCGATCAAGTTCGATAATCTTCAAACTTACCTGATCGGGGTCTCGATGGCAGCGATAACCGCAGCGCCGGCGTCGGAACGAGCGGTGCAACCCTGGGCCTACGCGCTGGTACTGGGCGCCACCGGTGTCGCACTCGGAGTATCGGGTGTGCCGGCCCCGCTGTACGGCCTCTACGAGCGGGAATGGCATCTGTCGCCCTTGGTCACCACCATCGTGTTCGCGGTGTACGCGGTGGCCGCCCTGATGGCGGTGCTCGTTTCCGGACGGATCTCCGATGTGGTCGGGCGTAAACCGGTGCTGCTGGGCGCCTTCGCGACCATGATCGCGGGCCTGGTCGTTTTCGTCCTCGCCGACAACGTGGCCATGCTGGTGCTGGCTCGGGCGCTGCACGGACTGGCGGTCGGTGCCACGGTCGTGGCCGGGGCCGCGGCCCTGCTGGACCTGCGGCCACATCGCGGCGCACGGTCCGGCCAGCTCAGCGGTGTGGCCTTCAATGTCGGTATGGCGGTGGCGATCATGGGGTCGGCGCTGCTCGCGCAATACGCCCCGAACCCGTTGCGCACCCCGTACGTCGTGATCAGCGTGATCTGCCTGATCGTGGCCGCGGGTGTGCTCGCCCTGCGGGAACCGCACGCCGCCCGGGCCGCGGGCCGGATCCGGATCGCCCGCCCGGCGGTACCGCCGGAGATCCGCGCCGATTTCTGGTTCTCCGCGCTCGGTGTGATGGCCGCATGGTCGGTGCTCGGTGTGCTGCTGTCGCTGTACCCCTCGCTGGCCGCGGAGCGAACCGGTATCCACAACCTGGTGTTCGGTGGGGTCGTGGTGGCCTCGACCGCGCTGGCCGCGGCCCTGGTACAGCTCTTCGCGACCCGGGTGCCCGCCCGGCGGGCCGCGATCATCGGTGATATCGGGATGGCGATCACCCTGCTGCTGACCATCCCGGCGCTGGCCACCCATCAATGGGCCGCCGTGGTCGGTATCGGGCTGGTGCTCGGTGCGACCTTCGGGCTCGGCTTCGGTGGCTCGCTGCGCCACCTCTCGAATGTGGTGCCGGAACACAAACGCGGCGAAACCATGTCCGCGTACTACCTGCTGGCCTATACCGCGATGGCGCTACCCACGGTGGTGGGGGGGGGGGGGGGCCCCCCCCCGGGGGGGGGGTTTTTGTTTTGGGGGGGTTTATGTGGGGGGGGGGGGGGGGGGCCCCGGGGGGGGGGGGGGGGGGTTGGGGTGGTGGGGTGGGGGGGGGGGGGGGGGGGGGGGGGGGGGGGGGGGGGGGGGGGGGGGGGGGGGGGGGGGGGGGGGGGGGGGGCGGGCG
>NZ_JARWPM010000443.1 GCF_029869215.1 Nocardia carnea | reverse complement strand
CCCCCGCGCGCGCCAGCGCGCCAAAAATACAGCTACAATCGCCGGTGGACATCCGAGGAATTCGGTCGATCCGTTGGTTCGGCAGCGCCGGGAGTCGCGCCTCATGGGTGCGCGCAGCGGTGGCGAGGAATTCTGCGGGGTCCACGGAAAATGTGCGCGCACCAGATCCGCATCACCGATGCGCTGCGCCGATGTCCGAGCTTCGCTGCCCTTACGCGGGCACCTGCCGACATCCGGCGGCGGTCCCGGGTGAATATCGCAGGGCGGATCCGTGGTCGTCGCGGGCCGGCCGGTCCGCCCCACGCCTCGTGCGCGTGTAGCGCGATAACGAGGGAAGGCACGAACCTGAGCAAGATAACAGTCGAACCGGAACCCGGCTTGGCGGAAACACTGCTGACAGCCGAACTGGACGCCGGGCATACCGCCCCGACTTTCGCCGAATTGGGGGTGCGCGAGGAAATTGTCCGCGCACTCGGCGAGATCGGAATCGAACGTACTTTCGCCATCCAGGAACTCACCCTGCCGCTGGCGCTGTCCGGCGAGGATTTGATCGGTCAGGCGCGCACCGGAATGGGCAAAACCTTCGGGTTCGGCGTTCCGCTGCTGCACCGGATCAGCACTCTCGAATCCGGCACCAGCCCCTTGGACGGCACCCCGCGCGCCCTGGTCATCGTGCCGACGCGCGAATTGTGCCTGCAGGTGACCAAGGACCTCGAGAACGCGGCGAAATACGTGCACACCGAGCGCGGGCCCCTGCAGGTCACCTCGATTTACGGCGGTCGCCCCTATGAGTCCCAGATCGCGGCGCTACGCGCGGGTGTGGATGTCGTGGTCGGGACGCCCGGCCGGTTGCTCGATCTGGCGGACCAGCAGCATCTGATTCTCGGAAAAGTCGGTGTCCTGGTTCTGGACGAGGCCGACGAAATGCTGGATCTGGGCTTCTTGCCCGATATCGAACGCATTCTCGGCATGGTGCCCGATAAACGGCAGACCATGCTGTTCTCCGCGACCATGCCGGGCCCGATCATCACTTTGGCCCGTACTTTCCTGACCCGCCCGACCCATATCCGCGCCGAGGAACCGCACGATTCGGCGGTGCACGATCGCACCGCGCAATTCATCTACCGGGCGCACGCGCTGGACAAAGGTGAATTGGTCGCCCGGATTCTGCAGGCGGAGGGCCGCGGCGCGACGATGATCTTCACCCGCACCAAGCGCACCGCGCAGAAGGTCGCCGACGAACTGGCCGAACGCGGTTTCGCGGTCGGCGCGGTGCACGGCGATCTCGGGCAGATCGCCCGCGAGAAAGCGCTGGCGAAGTTCCGCAGCGGCAAGATCGATGTTCTGGTCGCCACCGATGTCGCCGCACGCGGGATCGATATCGACGATGTGACCCATGTCATCAACTATCAGTGCCCGGAGGACGAGAAGACCTATGTGCACCGGATCGGCCGCACCGGCCGCGCCGGGCGCACCGGTGTCGCGGTCACCTTGATCGACTGGGACGAACTCACCCGGTGGGCGGCGATCGACGCCGCGCTGGGGCTGGGCATCCCGGAGCCGGTGGAAACCTATTCGCGGTCGCCGCATCTGTTCTCCGATCTCGGCATTCCGGAGGGCGTCACCGGCACCGTGGGCGCGCAGCAGCCCGAGCGCGATCCGGACGCAGTGGTGGTGGAACGTCCCGCGCGGGCGCCGCGCAAACGCAACCGGAAACGCACCCGTGGCGGGAAGGCCATCGAACCCGACACGGCCACAGTCGATTCCGACACCGGTACGGCTGAGTCCGCAGCGCCGGACAACGGCGAACCGGCCGATCCGGACAGCGAATCCGGCACCCCCCGGCGCCGGCGGGGCGGGCCCGGCGGGGGGGGCGCGGGGCGCCGCCACACACCCCGCCCCCCCCGCCCACCCCGGGGCCGGCCCCCCGGCCCCTTTATTCACCCCCCACCCCACCCGCCCGCGCCCGGCGGGCCCCCCCCCCCCGGCCCCGATCGCTGTCCACCCCGT
>NZ_JARWPM010000442.1 GCF_029869215.1 Nocardia carnea | reverse complement strand
CGGCCGCCGTTCGTGGTGGCTTCTCCTCGTTGTCGTCGCCGCGGCCAGCGGCGCGAATCTACGCGTGGGGGCGGCCCCCCCCCCCCCCCCCGCCCCCCCCCCCCCCGCGCCGGCCCGCCCCCATCGCTGTGATTGCGCCAGTTGTTTACTTGGGCGCCTCTTCGGTCACCGGCTTACCGCCGTTGGCCCACTTCGTGGTGCCCTCCGGCGCCTGCAAGGTGTTGATCAGTTCGATTCCGGCGCCGATCAGCGTCGGACCACCGACAACGATGGTGCCGATGATGCCACCGATACCGGCTCCCGGAATGCATCCGAGGGCAACGCCGACAACACAACCGACCACAAAGCCGAGTGCGGTACCGACGAAGCCTCCGATGGCGGTTGCCAGTCCGAAGTGGCTCGAGAACTCATTGATCGCCATCTGGTTCTCGGCGGGCGATGCGATGGGCTTGGCCACCGACTGCACCACGGCGCCGCCCGGTTCGAGCCCGGCGGGCTTCTCCGGGGTGATCTCGACGACCTTACCGTCGTCCTTCACCTCGGACGCCACCGGAATCTCGATGCCGTTCACGCTGAATTCCAGCGGCATCGATGCAACCAGGGTGCCCGCCGGGTCCTTGATCTCGAGCACCTGAGTCTTGTCGGCTGCGGCAATCGGCTCCCCCTCCGATGTGCCGGGAGCCGCCGCCTCGGGCGCCTTCTCCTTTTCGACGATCGAGAAGGTTCCACCGCCGAGAGTGGCCACGACAGTCTTCTCCACGAGCTGGACTGCGTAGTTGACCGGCGCGGCGGGCGCCGGCGCCGCCGGCTGGGCGTGGGCGGTGCCCAGTCCCAGGGTGAGCGAACCAATGACCATTGCCGCGATGGCAGTGGGTCTCGCGAGTTTCATCCATTTCCAATCGGGGTATCCAATGCAACATTCGCACGCGAGGCGACCGCGAGTGCCCGCGGTCCGAATTTCCTCCCCGAGCGTTATGAGATGTCACACCGTCCTGACAGATCGGGCTGAGCGTAGTCGAAATCGTTGCCCAAAGGCGACATTCGTGTCCCAAACGTGAGAATAGGACAGAGTAAGCCTGGCCTTATCCGCGACCGTCACAGCGCGCCCTTTACGGTGTTCATCAGCAAGAACAGTTATGGACAGTCAACTGAATAAGGTGACATTGATCACGCGGTATCAGCCGCGGGAAAGCCCAGGCAAAAGGGGCTACGGAGCACCGGCGATCGTACACTGGACAGCATTAGTTACTGGCGGGTAACTTACTGACGGTTACGATACGAGCCGGACGAGGTTACTCATCGTTCCTCGCACCTCGTGTTGCCTCGAAAGAAAGGTCGCGACATGAATGCCCTGACAGTGACGCTGGGCACCTTGGGAGCGGCGCTCAGCCTGCTGTGTTGGGCGTCGTTCTTCGGCGGCGTCCGGGATATCGTCCGCGCCATCATGCTGGGCCAGCCCGCGCCGGATCGCTGGCGTCCGTTCTTCCCGCGGTTCAAGCAGATGCTGGTGGAGTTCCTCGCCCACACCCGGATGAACAAGTTCCGGACGGTCGGCTGGGCCCACTGGCTCGTGATGATCGGCTTCCTGGGCGGCGCGATCCTCTGGTTCGAGGCATACGGTCAGACCTTCGATCCCGCCTTCCACTGGCCGATCATCGGTAACACCGCCGCCTACCACCTCTGGGACGAAATCCTCGGCATCGGCACGGTTGTCGGCATCGTAACGCTGATCGTCATCCGGCAGCTGAACCATCCGCGCGTGCCCGAGCGGCTCTCCCGGTTCAGCGGTTCCGCGTTCGGCCCGGCCTACGTGATCGAAGCGATCGTCCTGCTCGAGGGCCTGGGCATGGTCTTCGTGAAGGCCGGCAAGATCGCGACCTACGGCCACGCGAACGGCGCGACCGATTTCTTCACCATGCGGGTGGCCGAACTGCTGCCCGCCAGCCCCACCATGGTGTCGATCTTCGCCTTCATCAAGCTGATGTCGGGTATGGCGTTCCTGTATCTGGTCGGCCGCAACATCACCTGGGGTGTGGCCTGGCACCGGTTCTCGGCCTTCCCGAACATCTATTTCAAGCGTGAGGACGACGGGGGTGTCGCCCTCGGCGCGGCCAAGCCGATGATGTCCAAGGGCAAGGCCCTGGATATGGAGAACGTCGACCCCGATTCCGACACCCTGGGCGCGGGCCGGATCGAGGACTTCTCCTGGAAGGGCTGGCTGGACTTCACCACCTGCACCGAATGCGGCCGCTGCCAGTCGCAGTGCCCGGCGTGGAACACCGGTAAGCCACTCTCGCCCAAACTGCTCATCATGTCGCTGCGCGACCACGGCCGCGCCAAGGCGCCGTACCTGCTCGCCGGTGGCAGCAAGGATATGGGCGGCGACGAAGTGGGTCTGGTCGACGCCGACGGCAAGCCCGACGAGGCGAAGCTGGCCAAGATCTCCGAGGCCGCCCGCGCCGAGGCCGAGCGGCCGCTGGTGGGCGAGGCCGAGGCGAACGGGATCATCGACCCCGAGGTGCTGTGGAGCTGCACCACTTGCGGCGCCTGCGTGGAGCAGTGCCCGGTGGATATCGAGCATGTCGACCACATCATCGATATGCGCCGCTACCAGGTGCTGATCGAATCGGAGTTCCCCTCCGAGCTCGCGGGCCTGTTCAAGAACCTGGAGAACAAGGGCAACCCCTGGGGCCAGAACGCCAAGGACCGGCTCAACTGGATCAACGAACTCGATTTCGATATCCCGGTGTTCGGCCAGGACGCCGACAGCTTCGACGGCTACGAATACCTGTTCTGGGTCGGCTGCGCCGGCGCCTACGAGGACCGCGCCAAGAAGACCACGAAGGCCGTCGCGGAACTGCTGGCCACCGCCGGAGTCAAGTTCATGGTGCTGGGCCAGGAGGAGACCTGCACCGGCGATTCGGCCCGGCGTGCGGGTAACGAATTCCTGTTCCAGCAGCTGGCCATGCAGAACATCGAACTGCTGGATTCGGTGTTCGAGGGTGTGGAGCAGAAAAAGAAGAAGATCGTCGTCACCTGCGCGCACTGCTTCAACGCGCTCAACAACGAGTACCCCCAGGTCGGCGGCACCTACGAGGTGGTGCACCACACCCAGCTGCTGAACCGGCTGGTGCGGGGTAAGCAGCTCGTCCCGGTCGCCCCGGTGTCGCAGAATGTGACCTATCACGATCCCTGCTACCTGGGCCGGCACAACAAGGTCTACAACGCGCCCCGTGAACTGATGGCGGCGTCGGGTTCGAACCTGGTGGAAATGCCCCGCCACGGCGAACGGTCCATGTGCTGCGGCGCCGGCGGCGCCCGGATGTGGATGGAAGAGCAGCTGGGCAAGCGCATCAATATCGACCGCGTGGACGAGGCGCTCACCACCTCCCCCGCCAAGATCGCCACCGGCTGCCCGTTCTGCCGCGTCATGCTCACCGACGGTGTCACGGCACGCCAGGAGTCGGGTCAGGGCGAAGGCGTGGAGGTCGTCGATGTCGCGCAGCTGATGCTCGAATCGATCGAGCGGCAGCAGCCGGAACAACTGACCGCCAACCTGACGGTCATCCAGGAACCCAAGGCCGAACCGGCACCCGAGCCGGAACCCGAACCCGAGCCGGAACCGGTCGCCGAAGCAGCGGCACCGGCTGCCGAGAAGGCCGCCCCGAAGGGTGGCGGCCTGGCGATGAAGGGTCCGGCGAAGGCACCCGGCAAGGGCCTCGGCATGAAGGGCGCCGCCAAGGCGCCGGGAGCGAAGGCGCCCGCCGCGGAAGCCGAAGCCGGCGAAGCGGCACCGGCCGCGCCTGCCAAGGGTCTCGGGATGAAGGGAGCCGCCAAGGCGCCCGGCGGCAAGGGTCTCGCCATGAAGGGCGCGGCCAAAGCACCCGGCGCCAAGGCCGAAACCGCGCCCGCGGAAACCGCTCTGGCCGAATCCGGGGAAGCCAAAGCGGCTCCGCCGGTGAAGGGCCTGGGGATGAAGGGCGCCGCCAAAGCGCCCGGTGGGAAGGGTCTCGCCATGAAGGGCGCGGCGAAGGCGCCCGGAGCCAAGGCGCCCGGTGCGCAAGCACCCGCCGCGGAACCGGCCGACTCCACCACTGAGGCGGAAACCACCGCGAGTTCGGCTGCGACCGAAACCAAGCCGACGGTGGCCGCCAAGGGTCTCGCGATGAAGTCGGGCTTCAAACGTCCCGGCCCGAAGGCGCCGGGCGCCGGAACCGCTGCGCCGGCAGCGGAGCCGGCTCCGGCAGCGGAATCCGCACCGGCGGAGCCCACGGCCCCGGCCGAAACCACGGAGACCGAGCAGCCCACCGCGGCGGCACCGGCCGAGAGCAAACCCTCGAAGCCGGCCAAGGGTCTGGCGATGAAGTCCGGGTTCAAACGCCCGGGTCCGAAAGCGCCGGGCGCCAAGGCTCCGGCCGCCGAACCGGCACCCGCCGCCGAAGAGGCTCCGGCAGCCGAAGCCGAGTCGGCACCGCCCGAACCCGCCGCCGAGGCATCCGCTTCGACGGGCAACGGCACCGCGGGTAACGGGTCCCGTGCGACCCCACCGGCGGCCAAACCGGGCGCTCTCGGTTTCAAGTCCGGCGCGAAAGCACCCGGCCGCAAGAGCTGATACGGCAGCAACCGAACACAGAGGCGGGGGGGGCGCCCCCCCCCCCCCGGGCCCGGGCGCATCAGCCCCCCCCCCCGCGCCGCCGCCCGCCCCCCCCCCCCCCCCCGG
>NZ_JARWPM010000441.1 GCF_029869215.1 Nocardia carnea | reverse complement strand
CGGGGGGTGGGGGGTGCGGCCCCCCCCCCCCCGGCGCGGGCCCCCCACCGCGACACCCCAGCCGGAAAGTTTCTGGATCGCCTCCTGCACCGCGGGGAATCCGAGTTGCGCGCGATTGGAGTACGGTACGGCCACCACTGGTAGACCTTTGCCGACGGCTTCGACGAGCAGGCCGAGGGGAAGCGTATCGGAGATCCCGGCAGCCCATTTCGCCAGCGAATTGCAGGTGAGGGGAGCGGCGATCACGGCGTCGGCGGGCGGGAGCACATCCGGGGTGCCGGGTTCCTTGTATTCGCTGCGCACGGGATGGCCGGTGTGGGCGGCCAGCGCCTCGGCGTCGATGAACCGCCGGCCGTCGGGGGAGGCGACGACGCAGACATCCCAGCCGTCCGCCCGCGCCACGTCGACGAGCCTCCCCACATGCCGCGCCGGTGGTGAGCCGGTGACAAGGGCGTACAGGACCGGTTCTCCCCGTTCGTTCATGGCCCCATGATGTCAGCACTCCGTGTCCCGGCACCGGGCGCGACCCGGCCGGGACGCGCGGCGAGGAATCCGAGCAGGGCGAGGGTCGCGGCGGCGGTCATGACGATGGCTATCGCGTGGGCGGAGTTGCCGAGCAGGCCGACCACGGGGGCGGCGAGAGCGGCGGCGCCGAACTGGGCGAAGCCGACGACCGCGGCGGCGGATCCGGCCGCTTCACCGTGCCGGGACAATGCCGAGGCCACGGAATTCGGCATGGCGAGCCCGGTCGTGCAGAGCAGCACCATGAGGGGCGCGGCGAACCCGGCGAGCCCGCCGGTGCCTGTGCTGGTGACGATGACGAACACGACTCCGGTGAGGACGCTCGCCGCCAGCGCGACCAGGCAGAGGCGGTCGGGGGTCCAGCGACCGAGCAGCAGCACGTTGAGCTGCGACGAGCCGATCAATGCCACGGCGCCGATCGCGAAGGCGAAGCCGTAGAGCTGCGGGCTCAGACCGAATTGGTGCTGGAGAACGAAGGCCGAGCCGGCGATATAGGCCCACAGGACCGCCCGGACGAGTCCGCAGACCAGCACCAGCAGGACGAAGCCCCGATCCCGGGCGAGGATTCCGTAGCGCCGGAACAGCGAGGCGGTCCCACGGGTCGCCCGGGCGGCGGGCGGAAGTGTTTCCGGCATGGCGCAGCAGCCGAGCAGGATCATCACCAGGCCGAGACCGGCCAGGGTGAGGAAGACGCCGTGCCAGGACACCACCGCGATGAGCAGACCGCCGATCGACGGTGCCAGGACCGGCGCGACCCCCATGACGAGCATCAGCCGCGACAGGACGATCGCCGCCTCCCGGCCGCTGAACAGATCGCGCACCACAGCCATGGCGATGACCGTGGTGGCCGCGGCGCCGATTCCCTGTAGTGCGCGGAAGGCGCCGAGCAGTGCGACCGACGGCGCGAAGTAGCAGGCCACCGAGGCCGCGACGTGGACCGCGGAGCCGATGATGAGCGGGCGGCGGCGGCCGTAGACATCGGACAGGGGTCCGATGACCAGCTGGCCGAGCGCCAGGCCGATCAGGGTCGCGGTGAGGGTGAGCTGGATCGTGGCGTCGGTGGTGCTCAGATCTGTGGCGATGATCGGCAGCGCGGGCAGATACATATCGACCGTGAACGGTCCCAGCGCGGTGAGCGCGCCGAGGACGAGGACGAGACGGATCCTGTTGTGCTGTACGGGTTCCGGTACAGCGGTGGCGTTCCCGATCTCTTCCGTGGTCACGGATGCTGCTGGTTCAGGAAGCCGGTCACCACGCTGTAGTAGTCGTACGGGCGCTCTTCCTGCAGATGGTGGGAGGCCCGGTCCATGACGTAGAGATGGCCGTGCGGGACCATGCGGGCGAGCATCAACGGATAGTCGGGCGTGAGGAACGCATCGTGCATACCCCAGGCGAACAGGACCGGTGCCTGGATCATGCCGAGTTCGGCCGTCAGGTCCTGCCAGTCGCCGCGCGGATTGTCCGAACGGGCGGCGAGGGCGGTCTCGCCCGGGTCGAGACTCTGCTGGTACCGCATCTCCAGGGTTTCTTCGGGGAGTTTGCTGCCGTCGAACCATTCGAGCCTGGTGATGAGCTGCCGCATCTTCTCGCGCGTCGGTCCCTCGCCGCCGTAGTACACATCGCGGGCGTTGCGGCCGCGGCGTCCGTCTTCGGGGAGTGGGGCGAGGGGGCCGTAGAAGACCGGCATACTGCCGGTGATCACCAGGGCGCGGACTCGTTCGGGGTATTTGGCGGCGAGGTTGAGCGCGATGGTCCCGCCCCACGAGTTGCACACGAAATCGGCGCGGTCGATACCGAGTTCGTCGAGTAGTGCCACCATCTTGGCGGCGTGGAAATCCCACATCGGGCCGGTGATCGTGCATTTATCGGATTTGCCGTACTGCAGGAGGTCCACGAGCAGGGCCCGGCGGTCGCCGGCGAACAGTTCCGCGACCGGCCCGAAGTCCGACCAGGCGGTGCAGCCGGGGCCGCCGCCGTGCAGGAAGAAGGTGGGGGAGCCGGTGCCCAGGTCGTGATAGTGGAAGGTCACGCCGGCTGCGGTGGCGTACAAGCTGTTCGGTCGAGATGCCATGGGCACCACCTGACCGCATAGCGCGGCCGGGGCCAAGGTTCGCGGTCCGCTGGACGGTCCCGGCCGGTTGTCCGGCCGGGACCGGATTCCTAGCGTCGGCCCATGACAGATGATCTGGAGACCGTGTACGCACGGGCGACGGCGCTGCTCGGCGCGGTGGAGGAACGCGCGTTCGGGCGGGTGCGGGCGGCGGAGGCCGTGGCCTTCGCGCGGGCCTGCGGGGAGGACGACGCGCGGTATCTCGACGCACGACATCCGGCGTTCGCGGTGCACCCGCTGTATCTGCCGAGCCTGCTGCGCGGGCCGGCAGGTGCCCGGGACGAGGAATACCGGCCCGACGGCATGTTCGCCGACGAGGTCCCCGGGACGGCCGGCCTGGCGGTGCGGCTGATGGCGGGCGGGCAGAGTTGCGAGTTTCATCGGGCGCCGCCGCTGGACCAGGAGATCGAGGTACGGCGCACCGTGGAGCGGGTCGAGTGGAAGGGCCGGGAGACAGCGCGTTTCGTGTTGATCACCGTCGCCAAGGTCTATCACGCGGCCGCCGCCGGGCCGCTGGTGTCGGTGGCGGAACGGTACATCGTCCGATGAGGGGGACCCGTACGCCCCGGCCCGTCGAACCCGTTGCGCTGCAGACGGATCCGGTCCGGATCCTGCGGTTCGGTGCCGCCACCCACAATGCGCACCGCATCCACTACGACACCCGCGCCGCGCGCGCCGAGGGGCTCGGCGATCCGGTGGTGATGGCGCAACTGCACGGCACGCTCTTCTTCCGCGCGGCCGCCCGGTACGCCGGTGACCCGGCCGCGGTGCGCTCGGTGAGCTGGCAGAATCGGGCGCCCGCCGCCGTGGGGGCGACGTTGACCGTCACCGGTGTCGTCGACCGGGTCGAAGGTGGCGTGGTGACCCTGCGGCTCGAGGAGCGCGACGACCGGGGCACCGTCTGCGCGGTCGGGTCGGCTGTGGTCGCCGCGGGCACCCCGGTCTGCTGAGCGAACCCGATCCATTGGGTGGCGCCGCGCCCCGGCCGAAGATCGGAGCAACCGGACGATCTCGCATCGAGAGGAACTGAACCCATATGACTGGTGTCGAGGCACCGGCCACCCGGCCCACGCTCCCGGAGCGCGCGCGGGCGGCGGGCCGGCAGGACTGGACGGCCTGGCCGTACTACGACCAGGCGGGCAGCGGCTACCGCGGCTACTGGTATCCGGTGACGTGGTCCAACCACATCACCGGCAAACCCACGAGCCATACGATCTGCGGGGAGAAGCTCGCACTGATCCGTGACAACGGCACCGCCTACGCCCTGCACGACCGGTGCCCGCATCGCGGGGTGCCGCTGTCGGAGGGGGATCAGCAGTTCCCGGGTACCGTCAGCTGCCCGTATCACGGCTGGACCTTCCGGCTGGCCGACGGGAAACTGGCCGCCGTCATCACCGACGGGCCCGATTCGAAGGTCTGCGGGAAATTGTCCGTGCAGACCTATCCGGTGGCCGAGCGCCTGGGCCTGGTGTGGGTGTACATCCCGATCGGCGACGAGCCGGCGCCGCCGATCGACGAGCAATTGCCCCGGGAACTGGTGGAGAACGAGGGCATCGTGGGCGGGCGCATCCAGCCGCGCCGCGGCAACTGGCGTTTCGCGTGCGAGAACGGGTTCGATGAGGGGCACGCGAAATATCTGCACCGCACGGCGCTGTGGCGGCTGTTCAAACCCATGCCGACCTGGAACATCACCCGGATCGTGCCCGAGGGCCGCTGGATCTTCCGCGTCCAGGACGAGGTGCACTGGGAGGCCGAATTCCCCGGCGTCGGCAAGTGGACCAACAAGCGCTGGTGGAAGAAGAAGCCGGACGAGACACAGATTTCCCAGATCGGGAATGTGGGAGCCGGCCTGCGCACGAATCCGGTGATCGAGGCGCAGAAGTTCCCCGGATTCGCGTCGTTGGCGATGCCCGGTGTGCTGCGTATCGCGTACCCGAACTTCATCCACTACGAGTTCTACGTCCCGGTGGACGACGACCACCACAACTATGTGGGGCTGATGGTCAACTTCGTGACCGGGGTGCGCAAACTGGGCTTCTACGCGAAATACCTCGGTGCCATCCGCTGGCTGTTCCACGGCCAGTTCTCCGGTCAGGACGAATGGATGGTGAGCGTCACCGACGCGCCCCCGGAGAAGCTCTACCGGCCCGATATCTCGCTCACGGCATGGCGCAATCTCGCCGAAGAAGAGTACGCCGAAAAGATCGCCGCTGCCGTGGCCGCGGAACCGGCAAAACCGGAGCGGCCGGTGCGCGCGCGGCGGGCGACCGGAAGAGAAACGGCCGCGGCGAAATCCGTCCCCGCGGACACCAACGGTTCTTCGGCCGAGTAGGGAAGGAGAGGACTCATGCGCAACATCTTCGCCGGTATCGCGGCCGGTGTGCTGCTGGCCGTCGGCGCCCCGAAGGCCTGGCGGTTTCTTGCCGCGCGGAACAACACCCAGGTCCACCAGGTCAGCCCGCGATGACGGCGGTGGCCGACCCGCTCGCCGGACTCGACGAGCTACGGCGTTCGTGGGCTGAACAGGCCTGCGCCGCAGTCGATTACGGACGCCTACGCGAACTGGTCACCGGGCTGGTGGATATCGCGAGCCCGACGGGTGACGAAGCACCGCTGGCCCGGCATATCACCGGCGTGTGCACCGCGGCCGGTATCGAGGCCCACACCATGGAACTCGATGACCGGCAGGCCAATTCGTGGGCTCGCGTCCCCGGCGCCGGTACCGGGCCCGACCTGATGCTCTACGCCCCGATCGACACCGTGACAAGCGGAAACGCGGTAGAAGATCTGCCGTGGGCGGGGGACACCCTGCGCCCGGATATGACGGCGCGGGCGGTGGTGGACGGCGATTACCTGACCGGGCTCGGCGCCTCGAACCCGAAGGGGCACGCCGCCTGCGTGCTGGCGGCGGTCGAAGCCGTGCACACCGCCGGGATCCCGCTGACCGGTGATCTGATCGCCGCGTTCGGTGCCGGTGGTATGCCCACCAACGCCCGGCCGGGTGTGGGTGGGACGCGGCGTAACACCGGGCAGGGTGTCGGCTGCTCGTTCCTGCTGGAGCAGGGTGTCTGGGCGGATTTCGCGCTCATCGCCAAACCCGGCTGGACGGTGTCCTGGGAAGAAGTCGGGCTGAGCTGGTTCGAGATCATCGTGCACGGTAGCCACACCTATGTCGGGTCGCGGCACCGGCTGCCCTATCGCAATCCGGTCGCGCTGGCCGGCGCGGTCGCGGAGCGGCTCGAGCAGTGGTTCCCGCACTATTCGCGAGCTCATCAGGACGGGCTGGTGTACCCGCAGGGCATGGTCGCCACTATCCGTGGCGGCTGGGAGCGCACGGCCTCGTTCACACCGGAGCAGGTGCGGATGAGGGTGGATCTGCGGCTGAGCCCGCGGACCACCCCGACCGCAGCCAAGAGGGAACTGGTTGCCGCGGTGCGCGCGATCGCCGGCGACCTGGACGCGCGGATCGATATCGAACAGATCCTGGCGATCCCCGGGGAATCATCGGATCCGCACATGTGGTTGTGCCGCAGCGCGATCGCTGCCTGGGAGGCGATGGAAGGACTACCCCATCAGGACGTGCGCGACGCCAGCGGCGCGACCGACGCCAACATTCTGCGTGGCCGGGGCATCCCGACCGTCCGGGTGGGCATGCCCAAGGTCGCCGACGCGCCGTTCGAGGTGGATTTCGCGCGGGGCATGAACACCGTGGATCTGCGGGCGGCCGAACGGTTCACCCGGTATCTCGTGCGGGTCGTGGTGGATACGGCGACCCGGACACTCGAGGAAGTAGGTATCGACTGATGGCGGACATCGTGCTGGGGGTGGGCGCGTCGCACAGCACGCTGATGAACACCCACTGGGAGCAGACGACCCACAAAGCGGAAGCGGAACGTTTCCGCGACGGACTCCACGCGGCCCGCGACCGGATCGCCGCCGCCCGTCCGGACGCGGTGATCCTGCTGGGCTCCAACCATTTCCGTGGTTTCTGGCTCGACCTGATCCCGCCGTTCACCCTCGGGGTCGGCGAATGTCATGCCAGCGGTGAATCGGGTACGCCGAAGGGTCCGCAGCCGGTCGATATCGGGCTGGCCCGGCATCTGGCCGAGTCCCTTGTCGAGAGCGGCCGGTTCGATCCGGCGTTCTCGGCCCGGCTGCAGATCGACCACGGCCAGTCGCATGCCATCCAGTACCTGCTGGCCGGGCTCGACGTCCCGATCGTGCCGCTGGTGGTGAACGTTTTCGCGCCACCGCTGCCGACCTTCCAGCGCTGCGCCGACCTCGCGGTGGCCTTGCGGGAAGCGGTGGCCGCCTACCCGGTGGACAGTCGCGTGGTGGTGATCGCGTCCGGCGGACTCTCGCACCGGCTGCCCTGGCCCGACTGGCGCGATCCGCAGGGCGAGGACGAGGACTTCATGGTGCGGGCCTGGCTCGACGGCCGGGAGAACTGGGCCGACTACGACGTGCGGCGCCGGCAGATCATCCGCGCCGCCGAAGCCGCGATCTCCCCGGAATTCGACCACCGGATCCTGGAGCTGTTCAGCCTCGGCAAGGCCGCCGAACTGGCCGGATACAGCACCGCGGACCTCGAGGCGGCGGCCGGGAACGGAGCCCAGGAATTGCGGACCTGGCTCATGATGGCCGCGATGCTGGACTACATCCCGGGCGAGCGGCTGGCCTACGAAGCCGTGCCCGAATGGCTCACCGGAATGGGTGTCACCGTGCTGGATCCCGCACGGCAGCCCGCTCGCCGGTGAGCACCATCCGATACCCACCTTTCACCGACAAGGATTCGCAATGACGATCTGGACCGAACTGACCGGCGTGGATTTCGCGCTGAAAACCGTGGATGCCGCCGGTATTCCCACCCGCTCGTTGCAGGCGGGCAGCGGGGCCGAAGCGGTGATATTCCTGCACGGCACCAGCGGGCATCTCGAGGCATTCGCCCGCAATATCGTCCCGCATGCCGCCCGGTACGAATGCCACGCCATCGATATGCTCGGCCACGGTTATACGGGTAAACCCGATTACGCGTACGAGATTCCACGCTATGTGCAGCATCTGCTCGATTACCTCGATGCTGTGGGGCTGGCGAAGGCGCATCTGGTCGGGGAATCGCTCGGCGGCTGGGTGGCGGCATATCTGGCCAGTGATCACCCCGAACGGGTGCTGTCGCTGCAACTGCTCGCCGCGGGGGGCACCGTGGCGAACCCGGAGATCATGGAGCGGATCCGCACCTCCACGACCAAAGCGGTGGAAAGCGACGATATCGAACTGACCCGCGCCCGGATGCGGCTGCTCATGCACGACGCCGCCGACGCCACCGAGGAACTGGTGCAGGTCCGGCACCGGATCTACCACGAACCCGACTTCGTGGCCAATATCCACAATTTGTTGTCGCTGCAGAACATGGAGATCCGGCAGCGCAATCTGCTGCGCCCCGATCGGCTGGCCCGGATCACGGCACCGACGCTGGTGGTGTGGGGACACGAAAACCCGTTCGGGGATGTGCCCGAGGCCGAGAAACTGGCTGCCGATATCCCGGGTGCCCGGTTGCAGCTGTACCCCGCGTGTGGGCACTGGCCGCAGCACGAACATGCCGAGGAGTACAACCCGTTGAGCCTGGAGTTCCTGGCCGAAGCCTCCGCGCGGGCGAAAACGGCCGTATAACTCTACTTCCGCTGTCAAATCTGTCCGGGGCCGGGGGGGGGGGCACAAAGACCCCCGCCCCCCCGCGAGTGTGCGGCGGCGGGGGGGGGGGGGGGGGGGGGGGGGGGGGGGCCCCGCGGGGGGCGGGGGG
>NZ_JARWPM010000440.1 GCF_029869215.1 Nocardia carnea | reverse complement strand
CGCTCCCGCCCCGCGGCCCACCACACCCCGGCGGCCCCCCCGGCCCACCCCCCGGGGCCGGGCCCGATCCGCGGGCCCCGCCCCCCTGTACAGCTCGTATGTAGTTCGCGGACTGTCAGCGTGTCGTCTGCGCGACCGATTCGCCGGCTGGTGGTTCGGGTGTTTGTGTGGCCTCGGAGGTCCGGGGCACGGTGGTGGTGGGTGTAGTGGTCGGCGGAGCGGCCACCTCGGTTGCCGGGGCGGAGCTCGGGGGCGCAGTTGCCGAACTCGGAGCTTCCGTAGTCGGCGAGGACGACGGAGGCGTTGCCGCCTCGGTGGTCTCATCCGGTGTGGTGGTGCCGGTGGAGGACGGTGCCGTCGTGGTGGTACCGGCGGACGTCGGTGCCGTGGTGCCGGTGGTGGAGGTCGGCGCGGTGGTCGTGGTGCTCGGCGCAACGGATTCGGCGGTGGCCGCGGCCGCCCGGTAGGCGTCGTCCAGGTCCGCGGGGGTGGGGGTGGACTTCGTGTTCACCGGTTCGCCCGCCTGGGCCTGTTTCGCCAGGTGGGTGAGCCAGGCCGCCGCGTATTCGGCCGAGGTCAGCGGTTTGCCGTTGGCCGGGTCGGCATCGCGCCAGTAGTCGAAGTGGTGGCCGGTGGCGTTGGGGCCGAGGGTGAGGTTGTAGGGGTCGGAGAGGATCACCGGGATGGTGTTCTGGTTGGTGACGATCAGCCCGACGATCTCGTTGAGTACCTTCTGCGGCAGGTAGGCCAGCGGGGCCATCTCGTCGGTGGAGATGGCCTCCGCGGGATCCTCGGACGCGGGCGGGGTCGCGCCGGGTTCGTAGCCCGGCTCCGAGACCCGCAACAGGACTTCGAGGAAGGTTTCATCGCCGGCCATCCAGTTCGGCTGCGCCTGGATATCGGCGAGGGCGAGCAACGCGACCCGGCTCAGCACGACCGCGACATCCTGCCCGGTGGCCGGGGTGAGACCCTCACGTTCCAGCGCGTCGACGTTCATCTGCCGGGCCACGTTCACCACGAGCTGCAGCAACGCGATGTTCTCCGGGGCCGCGCAGGTGAGGTCGCCGTCGGAGCAGAACGAGGCGATCTTGCCGTTCAGTGCGCCGAAGTCGCCGCCGGTATCGGGCAGTGCGCCCTGGCCGGGGACGGGGTTCTTGCCGTTCTGATACGCCTGGTCGAAACCGTCCGGATTGCTGTGCGGATTCTCGGCGCCGGGGAAGGGGCCGTCGCCCGCGGCGCGGCCGGCGTCGGCGAGGATCACCACACCGGTGACCTTGTTCGGGTCGACGATCGCGTAGCCGCCGTCCTGCGGTTCCTGATGCCCGATCTCCATCGCGACCCGGCGCACCACATCGGCGCCCTCGCTGTAACCGACGATCGCGAACTGGGTGTCCGGGCAGGCCTGCGCGATCTCGCGCATCACTTGCTGGGTGTTGGCCACACCGGTGGTGACGGCGCCCTCGTAGGTGGCCATATTCGCCGGGTAGGCGATGTAGACCGCGGCGTAGGAGCCGGGCGCCACATCGTCGGCGGGGGCGTTGACCACCGGATCCACCCAGTCGCTGCGGTGATCGCCGGACAGTGCCGCGGGCAGCGGGTTGCCGTGCGCGTCGACCAGCAGTTTCGTGGTGCCCTCGGCCGGTGTGTCCCCGCGTCCGGCCACCGAGATGGTGACCATATCGTGGCATTCGGTGACCGACGCCTTCAGCTGCGTATCCGCCTGCTGCGCGGGCGTCGTCACCGACCAGGTGGCGCCCACCGCGGCCACCACACCCAGGGCGGCGGGCGCGGTGATCGCCGCCGCGAGGCGGTGCTGGGTCCACCAGGCCCGGTGCCGGGCGAGCCAGCCGCGTGATCGCAGAATCCAGATACTTCGGAAAGCCATGTCCCGTGCTCCATTCCAGAACTGTCCAATGGACGGACTGGCCCCCCGACGGGCCGTTACGTCACCGGAGACGTCGCGGCCGAGGCATTCGGCGTTACGCGATCACTTCGGGTCGAGCGCCCCGCCGTGATATTCCACGCTCGGACTCCACAGGAAGAAACTGTCGATCCCGGCCCGGTAGGTCGCATCGATCTGGGCTCTGACCTGAGCGTCCCCGTAATTCACCCCCAGGCTGAAATCCTGGAGCCAGGGGATCACCTTCGCCCCGGTGTCTTCGGTCACGGTCAGGAAATCGCGCAGCGAGGCGGCGACGATATCGAACGGCTGTGCGTTCGGATTCGCCACCCCGTATTCGCCCGGACCCCAATGCGACGGGTAGATCATCGGCGCCACGAAATCCACCTGCGGAGCGATGAGCCGGATATCCTGCGCGATCTGCTCGGGCCGCGTCGCGGAGATACCGTAGACCGCGGCGCTCTGGTGCGCGCCCGCGGCATGGACCGGGTCGCGGCTCTGCGCCAGGAACCCCGCGCGCCCCGCGGGGGGGCGGGCCCCGGCACCCCGGGGGGCCGGAGAACCCAGCGCGGGCGGCAACGGCAGCGGCGGCACTGGGATGCGCACCCACCCGTAATTCCGCGATCACGGCCGATAACCCGTCGAGCAAGTAGCCGCATTCGGTGTTGTGCCGCCGCGCCCGGCGCGACCGGCGTAGTCG
>NZ_JARWPM010000439.1 GCF_029869215.1 Nocardia carnea | reverse complement strand
CCGCGGGGGGGCGCCCGTGTCTCCGGCCTGCCCCCCCCGCCGCGGGTGGGTGGTGGGGCCCCCCGGGCCCCCAAACCACACATGCGCGCCGTGGAGCGCATTGTCCGGCCCGATCACCGGCACGAGACGGGCGCTGACCGTGTGACCGTTGCGCAGGACGCGATGCGTGGCCGCCGCTTCGGGATGCGACCGCATGTCGGCGATCAGCGCTTCCAGCCATTGTGCAGCCTCGTGCCCTGGGGCTTTGCCGATTCCCAGCTGGTCGGTGACGGCTCGCTCGAAGGAGGTTCGATCTCGGGCTTCGTGATCGCGCGCAACGACGGTGAGCCGACCCGGCTCCAAGGTTTCGATGAGCGTCCATCCGCTTTTCGGCATCGCGTCGATCTCCGAGGTCGCTGATCCTTCCTGGTTGAATCTTTCAACGATCTTAGAACAGCGCGCCGCAACGGTGCTCGAACCGCAGGTCACGCGGTGGATACGGAAAGTTCCGCGAGGGCATAGGTGAGCCACGACGGCCGCAACAGATACTGCTCGCGCGGCTTGACCGGTTTCAGTACCGGGTACTTCTCCAAGACCGCGCGGGCGACATGGACGGCTTGCATCTCCGCCAAGGCGGCACCGATACAGAAATGTCGACCGTGTCCGAATACCAGGTCGTGACGTTCCCGCCGGGCGGGGTCGAGATGAGCCGACCGCAGGGACAAGATCACGGTGTGTCCTCGGGGGATTCGGATTCCGTTGACATCGATGTCGGTCAGCGGGAACCGGCGCAGCGCATAGTTCACCGGCGCCACGGCACCCATCACCTTGCGCACCAGCCGGGCGAACTCCGGCGGTGACCCCAGTAACTCGCGCGCCTCCTCGCAGCGGTACCGGACCAGTTCATCCAGCACCGCAGACGTCAGCGAGGTGACGTTCTCGAATCCGCCGATGATCACGGCAAACGCCAAACTGATCAACTCGTCCTCACTGAGACGGTCCTGCCCGTCGCGGGCTGAGAGCCAGCGCGAGAGCAGATCATCGCCAGGATCGCGCCTCTTGTCGTCGATCACCCCGGCCACCAGCATCAACATCGTCCCCATCGCACCCTGCACCGCCGCGCCGTGCGTCGATGTGTCGATCAAGAACAGAGGCCGGGCCGCTGCACGGAAGGCATCGAGCTTGTCGGCGGGCAACCCGAGCAAGGTGCCGATCACCTGCGGCGGCAACGGCTCGCACAGCCCGCCCATCAAGTCGATATCGCCAGTCGCCGGCAATGCGTCGACCAACTCCGTCACGGCAGCCCGCACCACCTGTTCCTGTGAGGCGTGATGTGCGGGCGCGAACGCCTCGGCCGCCAGTTTCCGTACACGTCGATGCTGCTCCCCATCGATATTGAGCAGGTTCGCCTCCAATGCCGCGGGCAGGTTCTGGCCTCGGAAGCCGGTGGTGGAGTCGGCCTTGGCCGCCGACATCCGGGGATCGGCCAGTAGTGTGGTCACCGCGTCCCATCCGGTGACCACCCACACCGGTGACCCGTCCGGTAGCTCGGCCTCGTGCACACCGGGTTCACTGGTTCTGAGATCCTCGTGAAGTTCGTCGACCGCATGAATTCCCGCCGTGAACGGGCACCGCCCCATCTTCATACCCATCAGTGTGCCAACCCATCAGGAGTCCGCCGTGCCGATCACCACCCGTGCCGCCACCACCGCGGACATCACCGACTGCGCCCAGGTACTCGCCGACGCCTTCCGCGACGACCCGCTCATGAGCGCGATCTGGCCCAACCCGCAGCAGCGCCACCGCGCCCTGCCCAGGTACTTCACCGCCTCCCTGCGCCACTTCCACCTCCCCGGCGGAGGAGTTCGCGTCGCCACCGACCCCGACGGAGTCATCCGCTCAGTCGCCGTCTGGGACCCACCCGCCCGATGGGACCAACCCGTCAGCACCACCCTGCGTGCCGCACCCGACCTTCTGCCCGCCCTCACCAGCCGCACATTCGCTGCGATCACCGTCCGGCGCACCCTCGATCGACACCACCCCCACCAGCCCGAACATTGGTACCTAGCCAACATCGGAACCTCACCCGCACACCAAGGGCACGGCTACGCGACACGCCTGATCACCGATCGCCTGACATCGGCTCCCGCCACCCCTGCCTACCTCGTATGCACCCGGGAAGACAACACCCCCTACTACCAGCGACTGGGGTTCGCGACCACTGAAAGCTTCCATCTACCAGTAGGTGCCAGGCCCACCATGTGGGCCATGACCATCAACATGTGAAGCCGCCAGCCCCGGAATCGGGGCGAGAAGACAACTAGCCAGCCGGAGAAGCCGATTGCCCGATGCGAGGCGCCGGGCTGATATCGAGCGCCTCGAGCCTGGCCACGCCTACGGTTGCCGCTCAAGGCCGCAACCATCACACAGCCCTGCGGACCCGCGCCGAGGTGTGCTTCGATCGCCGCGACGCAGGGCCTCCGGGCATGCCACTACGTCGAATCCGGCCGTTCCACCGGCCGTCGGTGGAGTGGTTTACGGGGGTTGGTGTGTCCAATCCGGGGCCGAAAACGAGGAGTTACCCGTAGAGGCCGCCTCGGCACCGCCTTGGTGCCGGTGGACAGATCTGGACACTGGAGGACCACCGTGAACCGACCCGACCCCCATATCGGAGTGAACCTGCCATCGGGGCACGACCCGATCGACTCGTCGACCGAAGCCGCTGTCGAGCCCGTGCCTGCGGAAACCGATGAGCCACGCCCGGATAAGCATCCGGCCGGTCGGGTCGAACATCGGGATAGCCAGGCGAAGCCACGGGCGCAGCGCGTTTCTGTACGTGACACCCGCCGAGACCCGCCCGATACCCGCAAGCTTGCCCGCCTGCTGTCCAGCCTCTTGACCACGGCAGAAGAGTCACGCAATGAAGACGCGGCACAACCTCCGAAGAATTCATCAATCCTGGATGAAACTACAGAATTCAACTCCAACAAAAAGGCCGCCTGAAATCCCCCGATTCACAAATTTGATAGATCTCGAATTAACGACCACAGAATTAAGGACCACAAGGAATATAACACCCTCTGTCGAATCATAATAATATCGATCGCGAAAATACCGTGACGTCGAGAATAAGGAATCTCCATGGTGAGCGCGTACGTAGGCCCGGGGAACGATGCGGATGACGACTTGGCATCCGAACTCCCATCACTGCC
>NZ_JARWPM010000438.1 GCF_029869215.1 Nocardia carnea | reverse complement strand
ATACCGACGACGAGCCCCCCCCCCCCCACCCCCCGGGGCCCCGCCCACGCCCGGGCCCCAAACCCCGCCCCCCCCCACCCCAATACCAAAACCCGCCAATTTTGGTGGGGCCCCCCGGGGGGGGGGGCCTTGGGGTGGGGGGGGGGTTTACACCCCCGGGGCCACCGCGCCCCCCCCCCCGCGGCGCCGGAGGCGCCGCCATATACACAGGAGGCTCGTCGTGACCAACTCCGTGATCGTTGCCGGTGCGCGTACCCCGGTCGGCCGGCTGCTGGGCGGTCTGAAAGATTTCAGCGGCTCGGATCTCGGCGGGTTCGCCATTGCCGCCGCACTGGAGAAGGCCGGGGTCCGCGGCGACCAGGTCGACTACGTGATCATGGGACAGGTGCTCACCGCGGGCGCGGGGCAGATCCCGGCCCGGCAGGCCGCTGTCGCCGGCGGTATCCCGATGGACGTTCCGGCGCTGACCCTGAACAAGGTGTGCCTGTCCGGTATCAACGCCATCGCGCTGGCGGATCAGCTGATCCGGGCCGGGGAGTACGAGATCGTGGTCGCCGGTGGCCAGGAATCGATGAGCCGCGCCCCGCATATGCTCGAGAAGAGCCGCGAGGGGTTCAAGTACGGCGATGTGACGCTGCGCGACCATATGGCCTACGACGGCCTGCACGATATTTTCACCGATCAGGCGATGGGCGCGCTCACCGAGCAGCGCAACGGCACCGATTCGATCAGCCGCGCCGATCAGGACGCCTTTGCCGCGGCCTCGCATCAGCGGGCGGCCGCCGCATGGAAGAACGGGGTATTCGACGACGAGGTGGTACCCGTCGAGGTGCCGCAGCGTAAGGGCGACCCGGTCCTGTTCCGGCAGGACGAAGGGATCCGCGCCGACACGACCGCGGAGTCGCTGGCGAAGTTGCGGCCCTCGTTCAGCAAGGACGGCACCATCACCGCCGGTTCGGCCTCACAGATCTCCGACGGTGCGGCGGCTGTCGTGGTGATGAGCAAGACGAAGGCGCAGGAGCTCGGGTTGAGCTGGATCGCCGAGATCGGCGCGGCCGGTGTGGTGGCCGGACCCGATTCGACGCTGCAGGATCAGCCGGCCAACGCCATCGCCAAGGCGTGTGCGAAGGAAGGTATCGCACCGGCCGATCTGGATCTGGTGGAGATCAACGAAGCCTTCGCGGCGGTGGGTATCGCCTCCACCCGCAAGCTGGGGATCGATCCGGAAAAGGTCAATGTGAACGGTGGCGCCATCGCCATCGGGCATCCGCTGGGGATGTCGGGTGCGCGGATCGTGCTGCATCTGGCGCTGGAGTTGAAGCGGCGCGGCGGCGGGGTCGGTGCGGCGGCGCTGTGCGGTGGCGGCGGCCAGGGTGACGCGCTGATCGTGCGGGTCTGATCGTCCGGTATGACCGGTGTGACCGGTTCGACTACGACGGCGTGTAGTGGCTGAGGCACAATGGTGCCCATGAACTTTCTTGGTCTGGGCACCACTGCCGGCAGGTTCCGCTTCTTCGCCGTGCTCGAGGCGATTTCCTGGTTGGGTCTGCTGATCGGAATGGCGTTCAAGTACCTGCCGGAAGAAGGCAACGAGATCGGTGTGAAGATCTTCGGTCCGGTACACGGCACCATTTTCATTCTGTTCGTGCTGGTCGCGCTGCTGGCGGCGCGGGAGTTCGAATGGAACTGGAAGACCACGGTGCTGGCGCTGCTGTCCAGTATCCCGCCGTTCTTCACAGTGCTGTTCGAGGTGTGGGCGGTGCGCGCCGGGAAGTTCGCCGCGAACGGCGCGTCCGGCACCGAGTCCCCGAAGACTCTCGCCGCCTCGTCGTGACAGACTGGATGCTGTGACTCGACCAGCATCACGCCGTCCTTCACCAGCCGTAGCCGCCGCCATGTCCGGGGCGGTCGATCTGTCCGCCCTGAAACAGCCGCCCGCGGGTGCGCCGGCCGCCACCGGTGACCATACGGTCACCGAGGCGGATTTCGAGACCAAGGTTCTGCGTCGCTCCATGCAGGTGCCGGTCGTGGTAGCGCTGTATTCGCAGCGCAGTCCCGGCAGCATCGAATTGGTGCAGCTGCTGGAGCGGCTCCTCGGCGAGGCGAACGGCACCTGGGATCTGGCCGCTGTCGAAGCCGAGAGCAATATGCGGATCGCGCAGGCCTTCGGTGTGCAGGGCATTCCTACGGTGATCGCCGTCGCGGGGGGTCAGCCGCTCGCCGATTTCCAGGGTGGCCAGCCCGAAGCCCAGGTCCGCCAGTGGCTCGCGGCGGTGGTGCAGGCGGTGGAAGGAAAACTCGAAGGCAATCCGGATACCGAACCGGCCGAACCGCCCGCCGACCCCCGCTTCGCCGCCGCCGAAGCCCTGCTCGAACAGGGTGACTTCGCGGGCGCGGAATCGGCCTACGAATCGATCCTGTCCCAGGAGCCGGGCAATACCGAGGCCAAAGCGGCGTTGCGTCAGGTGAAATTCCTCGGGCGCGCCCAGGACCTGCCGGAAACCGCGATCGCCACCGCCGACGCGGATCCGGGCAATGTGGCCGCCGCGCTGGATGCCGCCGATGTGGAAATGTTCCAGCAGCGGCCCGAGGCGGCCTTCGACCGGTTGATCGCCCTGATCAAGCGGACCTCCGGCGATGAGCGAACCACCGTACGCACCCGTCTGGTGGAACTGTTCGAACTCTTCGATCCGGCCGAACCGTTCGTGGTCGCCGCGCGCCGCAAACTCGCCACCGCTCTCTACTGACCGCCCGGGTGCCGGCCGTCGGCGCCGTTCGGGGAGTGGGTGAGCCGCTGTAAACACGGGACGATCCGGCCGGCCGCGTATCGCAGAGCCAGTGGGCCTCGTGCAACGGTCGGCCCACTGCTCGCACCGGTGCCCGCCGGAACCGAGGGGTGTCGAATATCCGCGAACCCGTCGATGTGGCCCTGTGCGCAGTCTTCGCCGACGTGCTCGGCGTCGACGGGTGGATCGCCGGTGACGGGAAGGCGGCTACGGGCGGCGGTGCAAGACCCCGCGGGTTCTCGCCGGGGCCAGGGCGGTGCCGCGCTGCCACGCGTTCTGGTCGGTGGCGGCTGTCGGCCTCGTCCCTTCCACGAGGCCGGCCACAGCCTGCCGACGGCTTTCGGGCGGTACAGATCCGGCCGTCTCGGATCCGGGCTGGGGAGTTTCCGTGGCGGCCGGTTCCGGATGGGTCCGAGACGCGTCAGTACCGGGGAACAAGCCAGATTACGCTGAGCGGTCCCATGGTGAGTTCGGCGGACGCGGGGCGGTCGTGCCACGGCGTGGGTTCGGCGCGGAGGAGGCCGAGGTTTCCGGCGCCGGTTCCGCCGTATTCGAGCGCATCGGTGTTCAGGATTTCGACCCATTCGCCCGCGAGCGGGAGCCCTATCCGGTAGCCGGTGCAGGCGCTGCCGGAAAAGTTGCAGACGCAGGCGACGGTGCTGCCGTCGGCAGCGTGGCGGAGAAAAGCCAGGACATTCGATTCGCGGTCGTCGCAGGTGATCCAGGAGTGGCCGCCCGGGGTGGTGTCCTGGCTCCACAGGGCCGGGTGTTCGCGGTAGACGCGGTTGAGGTCGGCGACCAGGAGCTGGATACCGCGGTGCAAGGGGTTGTCCAGTTCGTGCCAGTCGAGGCTGTGGTCGTGCCACCATTCGCGGTAGTGACCGAATTCCTGACCCATGAACAGCAATTGTTTACCGGGGTGGGCCCACATGTAGGCAAGGAGCGCACGGACCCCGCCGGCTTTGGCGAATTCGTCGCCCGGCATCCGGGTCCACAGGGTGCCCTTGCCGTGGACGACCTCGTCGTGGCTGAGGGGCAGGACGTAGTTCTCGCTCCACGCGTACATCAGTGAGAAGGTGATCTCGTTGTGGTGCCAGGCGCGGTGTACCGGGTCGCGGCCGAGGTAGCTCAGCGTGTCGTGCATCCAGCCCATATTCCATTTCATGGTGAAACCCAGGCCGCCGACCTCGGTGGCCCGGGTGACGCCGGGCCAGGTGGTGGATTCCTCGGCGACGGTCAGAACCCCCGGATACGAGCTGTGCAGGCTGTCGTTGAGTTCGGTGAGGAAGGCGACCGCTTCCAGATTCTCCCGGCCGCCGTGGATATTCGGCTCCCAGCCGCTGCCGGGACGGGCGTAATCGAGGTACAGCATGGCGGCGACCGCATCGACCCGCAGCCCGTCGATATGGAATTCCTCGATCCAGTAGCGCGCGTTGGCGACCAGGAAATTGCGGACTTCCGGCCGGCCGTAGTCGAACACGTAGGTGCCCCATTCGGGTTGCTCGCCGCGGCGCGGGTCGGGGTGCTCGTAGAGGGCGGTGCCGTCGAAGCGGGCCAGGGCCCAGGCATCGCGTGGGAAATGCGCGGGCACCCAGTCGAGGATGACGCCGATCCCGTCGGCATGCAGCCGGTCGACGAAGGCGCGGAAATCGTCCGGGCTGCCGAAGCGCGCGGTGGGGGCGTAATACGAGGTGACCTGGTACCCCCAGGAGCCGCCGAACGGATGCTCGGCGACGGGGAGTAGCTCCACATGGGTGAAACCGAGCCGGCGGACGTACTCACTGAGCTCGCCGGCGAGTTCCCGGTAGTTCAGGCCGGGCCGCCAGGAGGCGAGGTGCAGTTCGAAAATGCTCAGCGGTGCGCGCGCCGGATCGGTGTGCGCCCGGCCGGCCAGCCAGGCCCGGTCGGTCCACTCGTGCCGGTTCTCGGTGACGACCGAGGCGGTGGCCGGGGGGAGTTCGGTGGCGAACGCGAGCGGGTCGGCATGGTCGGCGATCCGGCCGTCGGCGCCGTGGACGCGATATTTGTAGCGGTCGCCGGGGGCGGCGCCGGGCACGAAGATCTCCCAGACACCCGACTTGCCGAGGGCGCGCATCGGCCAGGTTCCGCCCTGCCAGTGGTCGAAATCGCCGAAGACGGCGACCCCGCGGGCATTCGGCGCCCATACCGCGAACGAAACCCCGGTGACCTCGCCGTCCAGCCCCGGGTAGCGGCGCGGATGCGCGCCGAGCACCTCCCACAACCGCTGGTGGCGACCCTCACCGATGAGGTGCAGATCGAATTCGCCCAGCGTCGGGAGATAGCGGTAGCCGTCGGCCAGCACCGTGGTCGGATGGTGGGGATAGGTGGTGACGATCCGGTAATCCAGCAGCTCGGGATAGGGCAGAGTACCGGCGAAAACGCCGTGGCCGAGGGGTTCGAGCCGGTGCCGCGTACCGCCCACCAGGATCGCCACCGATTCCGCCTCCGGGCGTAGTACCCGGACCAGCGTGCCGCCGGGGTCCGGGTGGGCGCCGAGCACCGTATGCGGGTCGGGGTGGCTGCCCGCGGCAAGCAGGAGCAGGTCGCGCCGGTTCACCGCGACCTCACCGCAGCGACCGCCGATAGGCCAGTCCGGCGCGGGCGTGATACGGCACCGCGGGTAGTGCGATGACATGGGCGACCGCGCGCGCCGGGTCGAGCCGAATGTAGTTGGTCTGCGCCCAGTGGTATTCCTCGCCGCTGATCTCGTCGTACACCACCGGATGGTCGTGCCATTCGCGGCCGAGGGCGGGCAGGTCGAGCGAGAGCATGCCCTGTTCGGCGGCGAACGGATTCAGGTTCACCACGATCAGGACGGCATCCCCGGTGGCCGGGTCGATTTTCGAATACGCCAGCAGATTGTCGTTGTCGATATGGTGGAAATGCAGGCAGCGCAGCTGCCGCAGTGCCGGATGCCGGCGGCGGATCTCGTTGAGCCGGGTCAGCCAGGGTTCCAGGGATTCCCCGCGGGCCCGGGCCGCGGCGAAGGGCCGGGGCCGCAACTCGTACTTCTCCGAATCCAGGTATTCCTCGCTACCCGGGCGGACGGCCTGGTGTTCGTAGAGTTCGAAGCCGGAATAGACACCCCAGCTCGGGGCGAGGGTAGCGGCCAGCACCGCCCGGATCGCGAACATTCCCGGACCACCGTGCTGCAGGCTCTCGTGCAGGATATCGGGGGTGTTGACGAACAGGTTCGGGCGCGCCTCGTCGGCTTTCGCGGCGAGCTCACGACCGAATTCGGTCAGGTCGTGCTTATGGGTGCGCCAGGTGAAATACGTGTAGGACTGGCTGAAACCGCGCCGCGCCAAACCGTACAGGCGGGCCGGATAGGTGAAGGCCTCCGAGAGCAGCACCACATCCGGGTCGGTCCGCCGGACGGCAGCGATCAGCCACTCCCAGAAATCGGCCGGTTTGGTGTGCGGGTTGTCGACACGGAAGATCTTGACCCCCAACCCGATCCAATAGCGCACCACGCGCAGCACCTCGGCGTACAGGCCGTCGGGGTCGTTGTCGAAATCGAGCGGATAGATGTCCTGATATTTCTTCGGCGGATTCTCGGCGTAGGCGATGGTGCCGTCGGGCAGGGTGGTGAACCATTCGGGATGCGCGGTGACCCACGGGTGGTCGGGCGCGCACTGCAACGCCAGATCCAGCGCGACCTCGAGGCCGAGACCGGCGGCGGCGGAGACGAACGCCGAGAAATCGGCCTCGGTACCCAGCTCCGGATGGAACGCGTCGTGCCCGCCCTCGGCCGAACCGATCGCCCACGGGGAACCCACATCACCCGGGCCGGCGCTGAGCGCATTGTTGCGGCCCTTGCGGTTCACCCGGCCGATCGGATGGATCGGCGGCAGATAGACCACATCGAAACCCATCGCCGCTATCCGCGGCAGCTCCGCGGCCGCGGTGGCGAAGGTGCCGTGCACGGGGTTGCCGTCGGCGTCGCGGCCACCCGTCGAACGGGGGAAGAACTCGTACCAGGCGCCGGTGAGCGCCCGGGGACGTTCCACCAGCACCGAGAACTGCGGGCCGCGCGTGATCAGCTCCCGCAACGGGTTCTCGCGCAGGATCTCGGTCACCTCGTCGGTGAACGCGGGAGCGACCCGCGCCGGCAGCGGGTCGGTCGCGCGCAGGGCGGCCGCCACCGCCCGCAACCGCTCGAACTGCTTCTTCCCGACCGCCTGCGCGGCTCGGTCGAACAGCCGCGCACCGAGCTCCAGATCATTGTCCAGATCGCCGGCACTCTGCCCGACGGCGAGTTTCGCCGCCACCGCCGACCGCCACGTCGCGAGGGAATCGGCCCAGCCCTCGACCCGGTAATGCCACAGGCCGGGCGTGCCGGGAGTGAAGACGCCGTTGAACACATCGGGCTCGTAATCGGGTGTCATCGGCACCCGGCGCGACCGCGTCGAACCGGGCGCCCGGATCGCCAGGGTGGCGCCGACGGCCCCGTGCCCGTCGCGCCACACCACCGCCCGCACCGGGAAGACTTCCCCGACCACCGCCTTCGCCGGATATCCGCCGGGGAGGTACGGGGCGGTGTCGTCGATGGCGATGCGACCGGTCATCTACACAACGATATGGGCTGTGTTCGATTGTGCCGCCTTCGGCGTCGCGGGTTCGGTCTGGGTCTTGATCGGCAAGGGGAGGTGGGGCCAGTGGGAGAGGTCGGCGAGCATCTGCCGGTCGTGGGTGGCGACGATGACGGCCGCGGGGGTGCCGGAAAGCGCGGCGGTGAGTTCGTCCACCAGGGATATGGAGAGGTGGTTGGTGGGTTCGTCGCAGATCAGGACCGTGGGGCGCAGCGCCAGCCGGAGGGCGAGCTGGAGCCGGCGTTGCTGTCCCGGGGAGAGGCGGCCGACGGGTGTGTGCAGCGACTGCTTGTCCAGCAGACCCGTCGCTGTCAACGGGATCGGTTCGCTGCCGTGGTTCATCTCGGGACTCCGCAGCTGCCGGTTGTAGAGCTGCGCGGCGGTCAGGCCGGGTTCCCAGGCGGGTACCTCCTGATCGATCCGGACGACCCGGGCGGTGCCGTGGTGGTGGACGCGGCCGGTCGAAGGTTCCAGTTCTCCGGCCAGCACGGCGAGCAAGGTGGATTTGCCGGCGCCGTTGTGGCCGGTGACCAGCAGGCGTTCGCCCGCTGCCACGGAGAGGCCGACGGGGGTCTCGAGGCGCCCGGCAACGGTCACGTCGTCGCAGTGGAGCATCGGGGTGCCGGGACGGGCGGGGAGCTCCGGGAAGCTGAGCCGCAACGGCGGGTGCGGGACGGTGATGGTATGCGCGTCGAGGTCGGCCTGGCGCCGGTGCAGGGCCTGCACCAGACCCGGTGTGTGGGATTGGCGCTGATGTTTGCCGTGGCCCTTGCCGGGCCGCCAGCCGGTACCGAGCCGGTCGCGGGCGGTCGCGAGGGCATCGCGGAGCCGGGCCTGCTCGGCGAGCTGGTCGGCGTACTCGTGCTCCCAGCGTTCGCGGGCCCGGCGCTTACCGTCCTGCCAGCCCGGATACCCGCCGGCGAACAGTTGCGGGCGGCCGTCCCGGCTCGGGTCCAGATCGAGGAACTCCCCGGCGACAGCACGCAGCAGCGCCCGGTCGTGACTGACGACGACCAGCCCACCGGATCTCGTCCGCAGGCTGTCGGTGAGAAACAGCAGTCCGTCACGATCGAGATGGTTGGTGGGCTCGTCCAGCAGCAGAATGTCGTGCGTGGCGCCGAGCAGGCATGCCAGCCGGACCCGATAACGCTGTCCCACCGACAGCGTCGCCAGCGGGCGATCCCGGTCGGCACAGGCGTGCAGGGCCGCGAGTGCGATATCGACCCGGCGTTCGGCATCCCAGGCGTCGAGCCGGGTCGCGGCGTCCAAAGCCGCGGCGTAGGCGTCGTCGGCTCCGCGCGTTCCGTCGGTGAGCGCGCGGGTCGCGGTGTCGAGATCGTGCAGGGCGCGCAGAGCCGGCCCGATGGATTCGGCGACCAGGGTGCCCACGGTCTCGCCGGCGCGGAACGGCACAGCCTGCCGGGCCATGCCGATCGTTCCGGTCCGGACGACGGTGCCGCTGTCGGGCGGGTGCAGGCCGGCGAGTACATGCAACAGGGTGGTCTTACCGCGCCCGTTCTCGCCGACGACGGCGAGCCGCGACCGGGCGGATACGGTTACGGAGACATCCGTCAGGACCGGGCGCGAGCCGAGTGTGACGCCGACCGAGGTCGCCCGGATATGGGCGTGCGCGCCTGCCGGCAGCCGGTCCGCGGCGAGCGGTCCGGGTGCGGCGGGGTCGCTCGGGTTCGAAGGGGAAACAGAGGTACGAGAAGTAGGCACTGGAACTCCGCAGCTCGAGGAAGGGAGCCGGGACAGCGCGAAACACCGCCCGGCACGACAGCCCGGACGGCGGCTTTCAGAGAATCGTCGGAATTCCGGTCGCCGCCGTCAGCGGCGCGACCAGGGCTTCATCATCGACGCGGTACCTGCGAACACGGCAACCACGGTAACCGGCCCGGGAACCACGTGGCAACGAGATTTCACCCACGGCGAGCCCGGACGCGGCGGCGGCCGCCGTGTTGCGCCGGGATGCGGGCGGGCTGCCGTGACACCGAACCCGCCATGCTCCGTGGCGAAGCCCGGGTTCCGCGTGAGGTACGACCAGGGGGCCGGGACCCCGCGCCGCGGGAGGCGGCGCTATAAACACCTCATGAAGGCACTGCGTCGGTTCACCGTCCGCGCCCATCTGCCGGAGCGTTTGGCCGCGCTGGGTGAATTGGCGACCAATCTGCGCTGGTCGTGGCATGGTCCGACACAGGATGTGTTCGCCGCGCTGGATCCGCTGCGGTGGGCGGAGACCGGACAGGATCCGGTGCGAATGCTGCGGGAGGCGCCGCCCGGGCGGCTCGACGAGCTGGCGGCCGATACCGAATTCTGTACGCTGCTGGATTCGGTGGCCGCGGATCTGCGGGCCTACCTGGACCGGCCGGGCGCGGATTTCGGGGTGCGGGGGGTCGCGTATTTCTCGATGGAGTTCGGGGTCAGCGAGGTGCTGCCGAATTACTCCGGTGGTCTCGGCATTCTGGCCGGAGACCATCTGAAGGCGGCATCCGATCTCGGTCTGCCGTTGATCGCGGTGGGGTTGCTCTACCGGGCGGGTTATTTCCGGCAGTCGCTGACCGCCGATGGCCGGCAAGCCGAACGGTATCCCGCGCTGGACCCACAGGAGTTGCCGCTGCGGCCGTTGACGGCGGACGGTTCGCCGGTGCTGGTGCATGTGGCGATGCCGGACCGGCGGGTGCTGGCCGCACGGGTCTGGATCGCGCAGGTGGGCCGGGTGCCGCTGCTGCTGCTGGATTCCGATATCGCCGCGAACGACCCGGATCTGCGGGCCGTCACCGATCGCCTCTACGGCGGGGACCAGGAGCATCGGATCGAACAGGAGATCCTGGCCGGTATCGGCGGTGTGCGCGCGGTCCGGGCCTACACCGCGGCGACCGGGCTACCGGATCCGGAGGTCTTCCATATGAACGAGGGGCACGCGGGATTCCTCGGGCTGGAACGGATCCGCGAATATCTCGCCGCCGGGCAGGATTTCGATACCGCGCTCGCGGCGGTGCGGGCCGGCACCGTGTTCACCACCCACACGCCGGTGCCGGCCGGGATCGATCGGTTCCCGGTTTCGCTGGTGCACCGCTATTTCGGAGGGTCGGCGGGGGAATCGGATTCACCGCTGCTCCCCGGTATCGGCGTGGACCGCATCATCGGGCTGGGGCGGGAAGCGGACCCGGCCGTATTCAATATGGCCCATATGGGGTTGCGGCTCGCGCAGCGCGCCAACGGTGTCTCGCGGCTGCACGGCGCGGTGAGCCGGAATATGTTCGCGCCGCTGTGGCCGGGGTTCGATACCCCGGAGGTGCCGATCGATTCGGTGACCAACGGTGTGCACGGCCCGACGTGGGCGGCGCGGGAATGGGGCGAGCTGCTGGCGCCCGCGGACGGCTGGGAGAAACTGGGGGAGCTGCCACCGGAGCGGCTGTGGGCGGTACGCAACACCTTGCGCGCGACGCTGACCGGTGAGGTACGCCGCCGGCTGCGGGAGTCGTGGTTGCAACGCGGTGCGGCGGAGGCCGAATTGGACTGGGTGGACTCGGTGTTCGATCCGCAGGTGCTGACGGTCGGGTTCGCCCGGCGGGTGCCCACCTACAAACGGCTGACCCTGATGCTGCGCGATCCGCACCGGCTGCGCGCACTGTTGCTCCACCCGGACCACCCGGTACAGCTGGTGGTCGCGGGCAAGAGCCATCCGGCGGACGAAGGCGGTAAAGCACTCATCCAGCAACTGGTGCGCTTCGCCGACGACCCGGCGGTCCGGCATCGCATCGTCTTCCTGCCCGACTACGACATATCCATGGCCCGCTACCTGTACTGGGGATGCGATGTGTGGCTGAACAACCCGCTGCGCCCCTTGGAGGCCTGCGGCACCTCGGGGATGAAATCGGCACTCAACGGCGGCCTGAATCTCTCCATCCGCGACGGCTGGTGGGACGAGATGTTCGACGGCGAGAACGGCTGGGCCATTCCGACGGCCGACGGCGTCACCGACGAGGAGCGGCGCGACGATCTGGAAGCCACCGCGCTCTACCGGCTGATGGAACAGACCGTCGCACCCCGGTTCTACGACCGTGACGCGGACGGTCTGCCGGTGCGCTGGCTGGAGATGGTGCGCCACACCCTCGGCACGCTCGGACCGCGAGTGCAGGCCGCCCGCATGGTGCGCGACTACGCGCAGCAGTACTACGCGCCGGCCGCGGCCGCGTACCGGCGGATCACGGCGGACGACCTGCGCGGCGCGCGGGAACTCGCGGAATACCGCAACCGGGTGACGCAGGCGTGGAGCCGGGTCCGCGTCGTCCGGGTCGACGCGACCGGTCTGCCCGAAACCCCCGTCCTCGGTGCGCCCCTGTCGCTCACCGCCCGTATCGACCTCGGTGGCCTGGATCCGCACGAGGTCGTGGTGCAGGCGGTGCTGGGCAGGGTATCGCCCGAGGACGACCTGACCGATATCACCGCGGTCGCGATGTCGCCCGTGGGCCGGGAAACTCCGGAATCGACAGTCGAACTGTTCACCGTGGAAACCCCTGTCCCGCTACCGGGCACGGTCGGCTACACGGTCCGCGTACTACCCGCCCACGAACTCCTGTCATCGAACGCGGAACTGGGCTTGGTCACCAACGCCTGAACACCTGCCCCTGGCCGGCTTTCCACATGGTCGGCATCCCATGGTTCGGGGCCCGTCTCGTTCTGGAGCGACAGAGCGGGGCAGCGTTGCGGAGGAGCGGCGGAGTGAAGAACGAGACCAAGGGGGCCCCGAACCCCGGGCCCCCCGCGGGGGGGCCCCATAAAACGGTGGTAAAACAATAAGGTAAACGTTAACAAGGGGGGGACAGGGGGGGTACCCGC
>NZ_JARWPM010000437.1 GCF_029869215.1 Nocardia carnea | reverse complement strand
GACCGCAGCGGTAATGCGCACAGTTCGCTGCTCAACAGCGTCTAATACGGAAAGCGCTGAGACACTACCCGCCCCCGCCACGTCCCCGCCCGGTTGCCGCGGCGGGGACGTCGAACGCCTGACCCACGGTGCCCGACCAGTCCGAATCCGCCGATACTCGTCGCGCGGCCCAGAATGCGGCACCCGGGCCCGCCGACCGGCTCGGTATGCGCTGGTTCGCCGGATCGGCCGTTATCGCTTTCCTGCTCAGTTTCCTGCAGGCTCCCGGGCTCACCGTCGCCGATACCAAATACGACCTCGCCGAGAATCCGCTCGGCTTCCTGGCCCGCGCCGCCCACCTGTGGAGCAGCCAGGCCCCGATGGGCCAGGTCCAGAACCAGGCCTACGGGTATTTCTTCCCGCACGGCGCGTTCTTCGCGCTCGGTGATCTGCTCGCCGTTCCCGCCTGGGTGACCCAGCGGGTCTGGTGGGCGCTGCTGCTGCTCGCCGGGTTCTGGGGGGTGGTCAAACTCTGCGAGACGCTGGGGATCGGCGGGCGCGGGTCGCGGATCATCGCGGCGATCGCGTACGCCCTGTCGCCGCGGGTGCTCACCACTCTCGGTTCGATCTCCTCGGAAACCCTGCCCATGATGCTGGCGCCGTGGGTGCTGCTGGCACCCGCGGCGCTCGGCACTGCGTACCGGCGGCGCCGGCGCGGCGGGTCGCTCTCCCCGGCCGGGAGTGCGCTGGCGCTGGCGCTGATGGGCGCGGTGAACGCGGTCGCGACGGTGGCGGCGTTCCTGCCCGCGCTGCTGTGGTGGGCGAGTTACCGGCCCAACCGCGACTGGTGGCGCTTCACCCGCGCCTGGGTGCCGCTGCTGGTGCTCGCGGTGGCGTGGTGGGCGGTGCCACTGCTGCTACTCGGCCGGGTGAGCCCGCCGTTCCTCGACTACATCGAATCCTCCGGGGTGACCACCCAATGGGCCTCACTCGGCGAAGTCCTGCGCGGCACCGACAGCTGGACACCGTTCGTCTCGCCGGAACGTATCGCCGGGGCGGTGCTGGTCACCCAGCCGGCGGCGGTGCTCGCGACCGGGTTGCTCGCCGCGGCGGGGATGGCAGGCCTGGCCTTGCGCTCGATGCCCGGGCGCGGGCGGCTGGTGTTCATCCTGTGCGTCGGGTTGACCGGTATCTGCGCGGGTTACGTCGGGCAGCTGGGCGGGCCGTTCGCCGAATCCGTACGCATCTTCCTCGACTCCACCGGCGCACCGCTGCGCAATGTCCACAAACTGGAGCCGCTGATCCGGTTGCCGCTGGTGCTGGGCCTGGCGCAACTGCTCGCCCGGGTGCCGCTGCCCGCCTCGGTGCGGCTGCGGGAATGGCGGCACGCCTTCGCGAACCCCCACCGCGACCGCCGGGTCGCGGTGGCGATGCTGATCCTGGCGGCGCTCGCGCTGTCCACTTCACTGGCCTGGACCGGCAAACTCGCCCCGCGCGGCGCCTACGGCGAGGTACCCGCCTACTGGCAGCAGACCGCCGACTGGTTACGCGAGAATGCCGCCGACACCCGGGCACTGGTCGTACCGGGAGCGCCGTTCGGCAGCCAGGTGTGGGGCCTGACCCGCGACGAACCACTGCAGGCACTGGCCGGGACACCGTGGGCGGTACGCGACGCCGTACCGCTGAACCCGCCCGGGACCATCCGGGCCATGGATTCCGTACAGCGGCTCATCGCCGCCGGCCGGGCGGGGGGGGGGGGGGGGGGGGGGCGGGCGCGGGGGGGGGGGGGGGGGGGGGGGGGGGGGGGGGGGGGGTTAGGGGGGCCGCGGGGCCCGCGGACCCCCCCCCCGGGGGGGGGGGGGGGGGGGGGGGGGGGGGGGGGGGCCCCC
>NZ_JARWPM010000436.1 GCF_029869215.1 Nocardia carnea | reverse complement strand
TTTTTCCCCCTGTGCCTCTCACTTTTTGGCGGGGGGGGGGGGGGGGGGCCCATCGCCGGGCGGGTTTCGGGGTTTTGCTGGGGGGGGGGCGCCGGCGCCGTCCCGGGCCCCACCGTGCCGGTCCGGTGGCGAACCGCCCTGCCGGGGTGCCGCCGTGGGCGGGTGCGGCAGCCGGACAGCGGCGCACAGGAGGGCGGCGATGACGCACAGGCCCGCGGCGACGTAGAAGGCGAGGTCGTAGGAGCCGTCGGCGTCGCGGACGTAGCCGGCGCCGAAGGCGGCGACCGCGGCGCCGAGTTGGTGGGCGGCGAAAACCCAGCCGAACACGATCGGGGTGGCGGCGCCGAACCAGTGCCGGCAGATGGCGATCGTGGGAGGCACCGTGGCGACCCAGTCCAGGCCGTAGAAGATGATGAAGACCCACATGCTGGGTGCGGCTTCCGGGGAGAGCAACGCCGGGAGCGCGAGTAGGGAAGCGCCGCGGCCGAGGTAGTAGATCACCAGCAGGAGCCGGGCGTCCACGCGGTCGGTGAGCCAGCCGGAGAACACCGTGCCGAGGACATCGAAGATGCCGACGGTCGCCAGCAGCGAGGCGGCCACGGTGGTCGGCATGCCGTGGTCGTGGGCGGCGGGAATGAAATGGGTGCCGATCAGGCCGTTCGTGGTCATCCCGCAGATCGCGAAACTTCCGGCGAGCAGCCAGAACGCCCGCACCCGCAGTCCGCGGAGCAGTCCGCTCGCGGCCGCGGAAAAGCTGCCGTTGGGCAGTGCTTCGTCGTCGGCGCCGGGGGCGCCACCGTAGGGCGCGGTGCCGATATCGCTCGGCCGGTCGCGGATGAACAGCAAGACCAGGGGGATCACCGCCAGCGCCGCGACGGTCACGATCAGTGAGGCCCAGCGCCAGCCGAGCCGGTCGGTGACGCCGGCGACTACAGGCAGGAAGACGAGCTGGCCGGTCGCGCCCGCCGCGGTCAGCACGCCGGTGACCAGGCCGCGGCGGGCGACGAACCAGCGGGTCGACACGGTGGCGACGAAACCCATCGAGATCGACCCGGTCCCCAGGCCGACCAGAACGCCCCAGAGCAGCATCAATTGCCAGGAGGCGGTCATGAACAGTCCCACGCCGGTTCCGGTCGCGATCAGCACCAGCGCTCCGGCGAGCACGGGGCGGACGCCGAACCGGTCCATGAGCGCGGCGGCGAACGGCGCGGTGACACCGAACAGCACCATGTTCACCGATATCGCGGCGCCGACGGTCGCATGCGACCAGCCGAATTCGCTGTGCAGCGGGTTCATGAAAACGCTGGGTACGGCACGGAATCCGGCGGCGCCCAGGATGGCCACGAAACTCACGCCGGCGACGATCCAGGCGAAATGTACTCGCGGTCCGCCGGGGCGGGTCGTGACGATGGAGTTGTCGGTCCTCACGATCACCAAGCATTCGGGACTGGGCGTCGCCGAACCAGTGGCAGAATCGACAATATGCGTGAAAATCCTGCCAGTAGGGCGAGCCGGCCCCCGTCGCGCCGGCACCAGGTGGCGGTCCTGCTCCTGGAGCCGGTGGTCGGATTCGACGCGACCATCCCGCCGCTGGTCTTCGGCCAAGCCACCGACGAGGCGGGCAACCCGCTCTACGAGGTGGTGACCTGCGCGCTCCGGCCGGGGCCGGTCCGGTCGACCTCCGGATACTCGCTGGTCGCCGAGGCGGGCCCCGATGCGCTCGCCGCCGCCGATACGGTCATCGTGCCGGGGACGAAGTATCCGCCGGCGCGTACCGGTGGAGACCTCACCGCCGAGGTATCCGCCGCGCTGGAAACAGTTCCCGCCGGTGCGCGGATCGTTTCCATCTGCACCGGGGCGTTCGTTCTCGCCGCAGCGGGGTTGTTCGACGGGCACCGCGCGACCACCCACTGGCGGTACGCGGCCGATTTCCGGCGGCTGTTCCCGGCTGTCGAGCTGGACGAGACCGTGCTGTTCGTGGACGAGGGCAGGCTGCTGAGCTCGGCGGGCCTGGCGGCGGGTATCGACCTGTGCCTGTATCTCCTCCGGCGCGACCACGGCGCCGCCGTCGCCAATCGGGTTGCGCGGCACTGCGTGGTACCGCCGTGGCGCGAGGGCGGGCAGGCGCAGTTCATCGAACATCACGTCCCCGACCACGACGAGCGCAGCACCGCGCCCACGCGCGCATGGGCACTGGACCACCTGGGCGAACCGCTGAGCGTGGCGGCCTTGGCCGCGCACGCGCGCATGAGCTCGCGCACCTTCAGCCGCCGGTTCCGGGCGGAGACGGGGCTCTCACCCGGCGCCTGGCTCCGCGATCGCCGTATCGATCGAGCGCGCGAACTCCTCGAATCCGCCGATCTCCCGATCGAGGCGGTAGCCGAACTGTCCGGCCTCGGCACACCGGACAACCTGCGCCACCATATGCGGCGTGGACTCGGGATGTCGCCGACCGCCTATCGGAAAACCTTCGCCGGCGCCTGATCCGCTGGGTTCGGACGTACTACCAGGTTTTCGGCGAACTCCGCGGTGGCTACCTTGTGCCCGAGCCGGTTCTACTGCGGAGCATGTGCACGGTGGACAACACCGAGGCGGTGGCGATGGTGGTGGCCGCGCCGACGGGCGAACCGGTGGCACGCATCAAGCGGATGGTTCGCATCGCCGCGCGGAGCACCTCGCTGCCGCGCACTCGCATATCCGCCTCGAACCGGCTCACCGCGACAGGCAGGGTGACCGTGCCGGCGGCGACCGCGCGCAGGTTCGTCACCAGGCTCGCGGCGTCTCGGATGGCCGCGCCCGCCCCCATACCGGCGGTGGGCGGGGTCGCGTGCACGGCGTCGCCGAGCGCGGTGACCACACCGGCCGGCCACGGCGCGAGATCCCCGGCCCGGGTGGAGGCGGCATTGAAGCGGAAGGCCGCGATACTGCCGGGGTCGGCACGTTCGACGACCTCGAGCCCGGACCGCCGCCAGCCGGCCCGGTCGTACGCGGCGAGCAGCGCGGACCGCAGCGCGCCGCCTGCCGCCGCGCGCAGCGCATCGGTGGCGGTGGATTCGGGGAACATGGCACCCCAGATGTAGGTGGGGCCGGCCGTGATCGCCTCCCGGGGGCCGGGCGCATCCAGGACGGCGTTGCCGACGGGATCGAGGTAACCGATGTACAGGGCGGTGGTGCGCGGCCCGATCACCATGCTGGAACGCGATCCGAGCCGGTGCCGCTCGGCGGCGCGGAGGTCGTCGGCGGTGGTCCGGCCGGAGAAGCCGATGATCCCGGTCGGCTCGTTCGTCGGGTGGCCCGCCAACCGGCGAGCCACCAGCGAGTGGGCGCCGTCCGCGCCTACCAGTAGATCGCCCTGGACGGCCTTGCCGTCGGCGAGCAGCGCTCGTGGTGCGCCGGCGCGGGTGATTTCGGTGACCGGTGTCCCGAGATGCAGGTCGGCACCGACCGCGTCGGCGAGAATCGTGCGCAGGGTGATGCGGTCGATATCCACGCCGGGGTTCTCGTCGAGGCGTGGCCCGTGTCCCAGCAACCGGCCGTGCCGGTCCCAGAAGGCATCCGGGGCGCGCAGCCGCAACGCCGAGGACGACCTCAGCAGCCGTTCGTAGATCTCCGGTACGACCAGCTCGTGCAGTGCCGCCAGTGCCCGGCCGTCGAGAGTGATGTGATAACCACCGGTCCGCGCGATATCGCGATCGCGATCGAAGACCGAGACCTCGATTCCGTGCCGGCGTAGCCCGGCGGCCAGGGCGAGACCGCCGATTCCGCCTCCGACGACGATGACGTGCATGTGCTGCCTCCTGGACTTGTTGTGCACTGTTCCCGGGCACCGACAGTGCCACCGGTAGTGGCCACCGAATGTCCACTACTTTGGAGCCGGTGGCCGAAACCTCGCTGCGCGCACTGCGTCTGCTCTCGCTGCTCACCACCCGGCGAAGCTGGTCGCCGGCCGAGCTCGCCGCCCGGCTCGAGGTCAGTGAGCGGACAGTCCGGCGGGATATCGAAACGCTGCGCCGCCTCGACTATCCGGTTGTGACACTGCGGGGTCCGGCGGGCGGTTACCGGCTCGGCGCGGGACATACGCTGCCGCCGCTGTTGTTCGACAACGACCAGGCGCTCGCCGTGGCGGTGGCCCTGCAAACCGCGCCGCATACGGTCTCGGGCCTCGATGCGGACGCCGCGCGGGCCCTGGAAGCCCTCGAACAAGTGATGCCGGCCAGGCTGCGGACGGCGGTGGAAGCGCTGCGGGTCACCAGATTGCGGAACTATTGGGAATTTCCGGCGGCACCTATCGAGGCGGAGGTGTTACAGGAAGCCGGTCGTGCCGTTCTCCGTCGCGAGGTGCTCATCGTCGAAACCCTCGGCCCCGACGGCGACCGCCCCGCCCCCGGTACCGCCGGGTTCACCCCGGCCCGGCGCATCGAACCCCATCACCTGGTGGTCTGGGCCGGCCGCTGGTACCTGGCCGGGTACGACCCCGGCGACGAAGCCTGGCGCGTGTACCGCCTCGATCGCCTCCAACTGCACCCGCCCACCGGAATTCCGTTCGCGCCGCGAGAACTCCCCGGCGGCGACGTCGCGCGCCTGGTCATGACCAGCTACGACCGTGGCGATACGCCGGCCACGTGGGAGTGCATCGGAAGTGCGCGGCTGAACCTCCCGGCCGCAACGGTCGCGCGCTGGGCGCCCGGCGGATCTGTCGTCGAGCACCTCGATGCCGGCCACTGCCGTCTCACCGTCGGCGCGTGGTCGTGGGCCGGGATCGCGGGATTGCTCGCTACCTTCGACACCGGACTCACCGAGGTAGAACCACCCGAACTGGTCGCCGCGTGCCAACTGCTCGCGCGACGATTCCGGACTGCCGCGCATACGGGCCGACCGGCGACGGGCTCGCGCCCGTAAGCCGCCGAGCGGCTGTCGGTACGACGCCGGACCGGATCAGGCCGGTCGTAGCGACTGCACCACTCGCCGAGTCACCGGATCGACCCGCGCGGATTCGAGTGCCGGTGCCGGTTCAGGATTCGCGGGCGGCCTGCAGGAGGGCGTTGGCGAATTTGACCATCTGGGCCGGCCCGCCGTACCAGGCGCTGACCGCCGAGAGGACCGCGGAGCGGGCTTCGCGGGCCGCACGGGCCACCTCGGCCGCCGAGACCTCGCCCGTTTCGGCCTGTCCGGCGAGTACTTCGAGATCATCGCTCGCGGTGAGCAAACGCATGATGAGGTGGATGTCGATATCGGCGCCTTCCTCGCTACGGCTGTGCCGGGATGTATCCGCCGGTGCGGAGCCGCCACGGGGAGCCGACAGCACGGGGGCGAGCTCGGGAGCCGGGGCCGGGCGGTCGGCCGATGCGGCCGGGCCGGTTTCGGCGGCTTCGCGGGCGCGCCGGGACCGGCGGGTTTCCAGCGGTGGCCGGGAATCGTCGCCGGTCAGCGCATCCGGCGTGGAGGCACCGTCTTCGTCGGGGACGAGGGTGAGCGGCGAAGCGGACGTCCGGCGCGCCGGGGCAGGAGTATCGGCCGCGGCGGGTTCCGGGGTATTCGGTTCGGCGTGCCGGGAGCCGGGGGCATCCTGTTCGGATTCCAGGATCCGGGTGAGCAATTCGGCCACCGGAGCCGACTCGGAATCGTCACCGGATTCGGTGCTGTGCGCAGGCTCGGGGTCCAGCAGACGATCCAATATCGGGGTCTTCTCCTCCGGCGGGCCGAGGCGTGGGGGTGCTTCCGTCTCCGGGCGAGCGGTGGCCGGGTCGGTATCACTCACCGGACCGATCGTCCCGAACGCGGCGGAATCCGGGTCCCGCTCTTCGGCTCGTTCGTTGTCGGGGGTGTAGCGCGACGCGGAACGCGGTAATCGGCGCGGGCTCTGCGATTCGCGGGATGGGCGGGTTTCCGGGTCGCCGGAATCCGCCGGGCCCGAGAGCGCGCCCGGTGCGCCGGTTTCCGCGATGCCGTGGGCCGCCGGTGTCTCGCCGGTTCCGGGGGCGGTGGTTTCCGCGCCGCCGGCGGGGGCGTGCCGGGCCGCGGAGCGCGGCAGGCGACGGGCGGGGAGTGCGGGTGCGGCGGAATCGTCGCCGGTACCGGCCGGCGCGGGGGCCTGCGCGTGGGAGGTGCGGGTGGGCAGGGCGGGGGCCGGCTCGGTGGTCGCGGCGGCCGGCAACGGGTAGGGATCATCCTCGGTGGCCGGCACCTCGTAGGGAGTATCGGCTGCGGCGGCGGGCTCGTCGGGGGTGTGCTGGTCTTCGAACGGATTGAATTGGTCGCCGGATTCGGCCGATTCGGTGAACTCGACCTTGCGGCGCCTGCCACCGCTTTCGAGCGACTGCGGCACCGGCTCCTCACCGATCGAGCTGAGCCAGCTGGGCAGCGAACCGGTATCGGCGGTCGGCAGTTGAGTGGTCTCGGCGCCGGACAACTGCCCGGGGTTACCGGACGGCACCGTCAGCTCGCCCGACGATGGTGGATCCGCCTGATAGGGCCCGGGTGCCGGAATCCGCGGCGAGGACGAATACGCCGGGCCGGGAGCGCCCGGCTGGGAAATCTGCGGGAACGATGTGGAATCGGCCGAGCCGGCGCCGGCCGGATCGGTGGACCGGGTGTGCAGGGCGGCTGTTTCGGGTCCGTCGTCGGGAACGTAGGGCGGTCCGTCGGCCGGGGGTGTGGTGAACCGGGAGTTCGATTCGGGCTCGCCGGGGTTCATCGTCTGGACCGCGTCACCGATGACACCCGAGGTGTTCCAGGCGGCGAACGGGTCGAGAGCAGCTGAACCGCCGGTGTTCTGCCGGTCGGGTTGCGGACTGGACAGTGGTGCGGGGGTCCACGTGTAACCGCGGTCCGGGACGGACTCGGGCCGGTTCGTGGCGCCGTTCGACCCCTCCGCCGCTTCGAATCCGTTCGATCCGAAGCCGGCGAAGCCCCTCGACTCGGAGGTGCGCTGCCCGTGCCCGTACTCCTCCCGGCGGGCGCGGCGTTCGTCTCCGAGGCTGGCATTTTCGGCATCCATGCGCTCATTCTTACCCACCGGGCCGGGCTTCGTTCCAGTGCGCGAAGCACATCGGTGCCCCGGGCGGCGTTCAGGGTGACCTGGATTACAGCCTCACCGTGCGGGTCCCGAACGGGCCCGCGCCTCGTCGGTTTCCGGACACGCCGCGCTGACGTGCCCGGACAGCGGGATACCCCGGCACCGGCGCGGATCGGGGCCACCGTACGCGGGCACCCGGGCCGGATTGCCGGGGCCGGGCCGGAATTCGCGGTGGGGCCGATGGCGCAAATGCGCCGGACGAGCAGGCCGTCGAGCCGGGCACAACCGTACCTGCCCACCGGACTCGATCCGGCGGGCAGGCCGTCGGCGGTCAGTGGTGCGGTGCCGCCCGGTGCATTCGTCCCGCGACCGCCGGCAGTGCCGCCACCGCGAGGACCACGGTGACGATGCCGACGACCCACGACGTCCACGAGGCGCCGTTGTACGCGGTGTAGTCCATGACCCAGGGCGCGAGGAACAGCAACGCGCCGAACAGACCCATGGCGTAATCCGTGGACGCCATCGCCGGCCGATACATCTGGGCGAGCCCGGTGAGTGCGATGAGCACGCCGAGCACGATCATCGTCCACGCGGCCCGGGCGTTGGTATCGACCCAGATCGGCGAGAGGGCGGTGAATGCGCCGAGCACCACGGCCAGGAAGTCCTGGGTCCGGCTTTCGGTGAACATAATGGCCTCCTGAGACTCGAAACAGGTCCGTAGACAGGGCCTGACCTCGGTATAGCTCTCTTGTGGGCCGGTGGTCGATATCGCAACGGACACGATTGCGCGGCGAAACGATGCGGAAGGTGACGCTTCCACCGTGGGGCCACGACAAGTTAGGGTGGGCTTTCTATAACCTGTTTCAGGCGCGGCGCATGCGGGCCGCGGGAGGGAGTTCGGGATGTCCGCGCCGATCGTGATAGCCGGTGCCGGCCTGGCCGGGCTGCGCACCGCCGAGGAACTGCGCCGGGCCGGGTACACCGGAAAACTGGTGGTGCTCGGCGACGAGGCGCATGCGCCCTACGACCGCCCGCCGCTGTCGAAACAGTTCGTGCGCGGCGAAATCGAGTCGACCCCGCTGCGGCCCGAGGAGTTCTACGCCGAGAAGGAGATCGATCTCCGGCTCAACACCGCGGCAGCCGGCGTGGACACCGCGGCCAGGAAGGTGCTGCTGGCCGACGGGTCGGCCGTGGAGTACGAACATCTCGTCATAGCCACCGGGCTCACCCCGCGCCGGCTGCCCGGCGCCGAGGACGTTACGGGTGTCCATGTGCTGCGCAGTCATGACGACGCCGTCGCGATCCGCGAGGGCGCGCGCACCGCGCGACAGGCGCTGATCATCGGTGCCGGGTTCATCGGCTGTGAACTCGCGGCCAGCCTGCGTGCCGAAGGTTTGTCCGTGGTGCTGGTGGAACCGCAACCGGCGCCGCTGGCCGGAGTGCTCGGTGCCGAGGTCGGCGAGCTGGTGGCTCGCCTGCATCGCGCCGAAGGGGTCGATCTGCGCTGCGGTATCGGGGTGGACACCCTGCTGCCGGATCCGGACGGCCGGGTGCGCGGCGCGCGGCTCGCCGACGGGTCGGAGGTACCGGCGCAGCTGGTGGTCGCGGGGATCGGATCCCGCCCGGTCACCGATTGGCTCGCCGATTCCGGGATAGAACTGGCCGAGCCCGCGGCCGGCGGCGGGGTGTTCGCCGACGAGGCCGGTCGTACCAGCGCGCCCGGAGTCTGGGCGGTGGGCGATGTCGCGGCCTGGCGGACGCCGACCGGCGAGCATCGCCGGATCGAGCACTGGACCAACGCGGGCGAACAGGCGAAGCTGCTGACCTGTGCGCTGCTCGGGGTCGAGCCGCCCAGCGTGCCGCAGGTGCCGTACTTCTGGAGCGATCAGTACGACCTCAAGATCCAGGCGCTGGGCACGCCGCGGGCCTCCGACGAGATCCGCGTGCTCGCCGACGACGGCCGCAAGTTCCTGGCCTACTACATTCGCGACGGCCGGTTGGCCGGTGTGGTGGGTGCCGGGATGACCGGTCAGGTGATGAAGATGCGGGCCAAAATCGCCGCGGCCGCCCCCGTGACGGAACTGCTCGGCGCGACTCAATAACCTGTTCGGTGTGATCGTCGCGCTCATCGATTCGGGTTTCGGGCTGCTGCCGACCGCGGCGTGGCTGCGCAAGCTGCGCCCCGATGTGGATCTCCTGCTGCAGCTGGACCCCGACGGCGCGCCGTGGGGCCCGAAACCGCAGGAGTGGGTGATCGACCGGGTCGTCTCGGCCGCCCGCACCGCCCGCGACCTGGGTGCGGCAGTCGTGGTGCTGCCGTGCAACACCGCGAGCGTGACCGCGCTCGAACACGTCCGTGCGGATCTGGGCCCGCAGGTCCCCGTGGTGGGTACCGTGCCCGCGATCAAACCGGCGGCCGCGGTATGCCGTTCCGTCGCGGTCTGGGCGACCGCGGCGACCACCGCGAGCCCCTATCAGGCCGATCTGATCGCCCGTTTCGGCGGCGAGGCGACTGTCACGGGGGTCGCCTGCCACGGCCTCGCGGAAGCGGTCGACCGTGGCGATATGGCCGCGGTACGCGCCTCGGTCGCCGCCGCGGCGGCCCGCACCCCCGCCGATGTCGAAGGCGTGGTGCTGGGCTGCACCCACTACCCCCTCATCGTGGACACGATCGTCGCCGCCCTCCCCGACGGCGTCCGCCTGTTCGACAGCGCCCAGGCCGTAGCAGCGCAAACCGTCCGCCGCATGGACGAGTTGGGTACCCCCGGCAGCGGCAATGGCACGGTCACCGTCTATCTCAGCGGCCGCCCCGGCGAACTACCCCATGGCGCCGCCGCCTACGAACCCGGTCGACTTCTCGGCGCAAACTGACGGGGACGAGGGCCGCCGGTATCCACACTCCGATCAGCACGCTCGAGCGCCGACATCCCCGGATGGTTCCACGGGCGGGGCCCGCCCTGGTCTGGAGCGACGGAGCGGGGGAGCGCAGCGGAGGAGCGGAGGAGTGAAGACCAGGGTTAATAGGGCCCCGCCCTCGAGCCGCGGAGCGGCTCCTAAGACACAGCCCGCCCCCTTAACGGATGGCCCACCCGAAGGCTGAATATCCCAACCCCCCGACCACCGGATTTCACCCCCCGAGGCGGGGAGCTTCCCCGAATCACGGCCCCTTCGCGGATGTCGACCCTGGGATCGGAAGTAACACCCCGCCGCCACCAGACTGCTGCCCTCGCAGACCCGCTATCCAGCAGAAGCGCTACCGGCCCTACGGAGGCCCCCGAAGTTCAGAACTGGATGCGCAAGTGGTCGGTGACCGGTCGCGCCTGGCAGCCGAGGATGTAACCGCTTTCGATGTCCTCCGGGTCGAGGATCTCGGCGTTCTCCATTTCGACCTTGCCCTCCAGCACCGTGCAGGCGCAGGATCCGCATTCGCCTTCCTGGCAGGAGTACGGGACGTCGATGCCCTTGTCCAGCATGATGTCGACCAGGGTCTGTTTGCGCGGCCAGCGCAGGTTGTGCACCTCGCCGTCCAGTTCCACCTCGACGGTGGCGGCGTCGGCGGCCTCCTCGTCGGAGATCTCGGCGGGTGCGGTGTCGGCGAAGGGGTCACCGGCGAGGGAGTTGAAGATTTCGGCGTGCGTGCGATTCCGTGGGACGCCGAGTTGGCCGAGGGCGTCGTGGACACCGTCCATGAACGGTTTCGGCCCGCACATGAAGGCCGAGTAGGCGGTGTAGGGGCGGAACAGTTCGGCCAGCCCGGTGACCGTCGGGAGGCCCTGCAGCGTTTCCAGCCAGTGCACCACGACCAGCCGCTGCGGGTTCTTCTCCGCAAGTTCGCGCAGCTCTGCGGCGAAGATCACCGATTCGGGGTCGCGGTTGGCGTAGAACAGCACGATCCGGCCGGTGCCGCGGTCGAGCGCGGATTTGAGGATCGACATCACGGGGGTGATTCCACTGCCTGCGGCGCACAGCAGCAGATCTTCGTCGAGGTCTTTGGGGGTGAAGACACCGGAGGGCGGCAGCACTTCGAGTTCGTCGCCCGGTTTGACGTTGTCGCAGAGCCAGTTGGACCCGTAGCCGTCCTTGGTTCGCTTCACCGTGACCTTGGGCAGGTCGTCGGTGAACGGCGAACTGGCCAGGGAATAGCAGCGCGCCACCGACCCGGTGCGGTCGCTGGGGATGCGCAGGGTGAGGAACTGGCCGGGCCGGTACGCGAATTTCTCCCGGGCCTGCTCCGGGACCTCGAAGACCAGCGAGCTCGCGTCGGTGGTTTCCGCGATGACCTGGGCGACCCGCAATACGACGGATCGTGAGCCATGGGGCACTTCGACGGTGGTCATCTCGTCCTCTCGACACCTGGTAGCCGACGGCCTCCAGCCTACGGCAAAACTAGAACGTGTTTCAATTTTAGCGTATATCGGCCGCCTGCTGGCGAGTGAGCTGGCCCTCGAGTCCGGCGACCAGCACGCCGACCCCGAAATCGTAGGAGTACTTCCCGCGCAGATCCGGCAGGTATTCCATTGCGCGGGCAACTCGCTCCGGCATCACCACATCGGGCGGGGTGTCGAGGTTGCGTGGATTCACCCGGCGGCGGCCGAACAGGTAGGTGTGGATGGTCGCGTAACCGGCCAGCACATTGCGGTCGTCGAAACCGGCCTCGTAGAGGATCTCCATGATCGCCGCGATCAGATCGAGCTGTTTCCCCAGCATCTGTTCGATGAGTACGTCGCCGAGACCGGGATGCCGGCGCAGGCGTTCGTCGATCTGCGCGAGCAGATCGACCAGCCGGTCCTGCCACGGCCCCGATTCCGGGGGCGGTTTGCGGACCCCGGCGAGGGCGGCCGTCGCCACCAGGTCGAGCAGTTCTCGCTTGTCGGCGACGTAGTAGTAGGGCGCCATGGGGGAGACCCCGAGTTCGCGGGAGAGCCGTCGCATGGACAACTTCTCCACCCCGTCGGCGCGCACAACGCGCAATGCCGCCTCGACGATCTCGGTCTCCGAGAGGGTACTGCCGTTGCCACCCCCGCCCCCGCTCGTCTGCATTCGCACGACTCCCATTGCCACCTCTACATGCTGGGCGGCATCCGCCCGTCACGTTCTGTTCAGCTGCTTTTGCCCCCGCAGTCTAGAGGTCGCGTTCGAGCGTGAGCGTCCACATTACGTGAAAACGGTTCCATTTTGTCAGTGGATGACGTTATGGTGTGACTGCGGTCGCATCCGGCGGCCGCAGCGCCGGCACTGTGCCACGGCTCACCTGCGATACCCGACGCGGTACCGCGGGGTCCCGCAGTGGCAGCCCCCGGCCGGCGCAGGCGCCAATCAGTGGAGGTAGCCATGGCGGACAACCGTTCCTTCGGACCGGCGGAAACCGATCACCGCGGACCGATCGGCACAGTCGAGGGCCGCGCGAGCGAGGACGCTCCCGTCGTCGAGGAAACCCTGATCGAAGAGGTCTCCATCGACGGTATGTGCGGCGTCTACTGATCGGGCGGGAGCCGGAGATGCTCGATCTGGAAACCCGCTGGCAGTTGCATCCCCGAGTCGCATTGCGCCCGGAACCGTTCGGTGCGCTGCTGTATCACTTCGGGACTCGCAAACTGTCCTTCCTCAAGAATCCGCGGATCGTCGAGATCGTGCGCTCCCTGCCCGGGCACGCCTCGGCCCGCGCGGCCGTCCGGGCCGCCGGAATCGGAGACGAGGCCGCCGGCCCGTATCTGAAAGCGCTGGCGAATCTGGCGGAATCGGACATGATCCAGCGGGCCCCGGAAACGGCCGAGCTCAGCGAGCCCGCGCCGTTCACCGGGGTCGGCCCCGCCGATCCGGCGGTCCGGCTGGTGGATCGGTTCGAATCCGGGCTGGCCGCCCCGATCTGCCTGACCTGGGAACTGACCTACGCGTGCAACCTCTCGTGCGTGCACTGCCTGTCGTCGTCGGGGCGGCGGGATCCGAACGAACTCACCACCGAGCAGTGCAAGGCACTGATCGACGAGTTCCAGCGGATGCAGGTGTTCTATGTGAATATCGGCGGCGGTGAACCCACGGTGCGCCCGGATTTCTGGGAGCTCGTGGATTACGCGACCGCCCACCAGGTGGGGGTGAAGTTCTCCACCAACGGTGTGCGGATCACGCCGGAAGTCGCGCAGCGGCTGGCCGCCAGCGACTATGTGGACGTCCAGATCTCGCTGGACGGCGCCGACGCCGAGGTGAACGACGCGGTGCGGGGCCCAGGGTCCTACGATACGGCGATTCGCGCGCTGGAGAACCTGGCGAACGCCGGGTTCCGGGACGCGAAACTGTCCGTGGTGGCGACCCGGCACAATATCGATCAGCTCGACCAGTTCAAGGAGATCGCCGATCGATACGGCGCCACGCTGCGGCTCACCCGGCTGCGGCCGTCGGGTCGCGGTGCGGACGTCTGGGACGAACTGCATCCGCTGCCGGAACAGCAGCGCACGCTCTACGACTGGCTCGTCCGCAACGGCGAGGGTGTGCTCACCGGGGATTCCTTCTTCCACCTCTCCGCGTACGGCCAGGCCCTGCCGGGTCTGAACATGTGCGGGGCGGGGCGGGTGGTCTGCCTGGTGGATCCGCTGGGCGATGTCTACGCCTGCCCGTTCGCGATCCACGAACGGTTCCACGCCGGAAATATCGTCACCGACGGCGGTTTCGCCGCGGTGTGGCAGGACTCGGAGCTGTTCAACGAGCTGCGGGAACCCAGCGGTGGTGGCGCATGCACCAAGTGCGCGCACTACGACTCCTGCCGCGGCGGCTGTATGGCGGCGAAGTTCTTCACCGGGCTGCCCGCCGACGGCCCCGACCCGGAATGCGTTCAGGGTTACGGGGAAGCGGCGCTGGCCGATACCGGGCGGATCATCCCGCGCCCGGCGGTCGACCATTCGCGCAAGAGCACGCCGCGTCGGTCGCGTGCGGGCGGACCGGTTCCGCTGACGTTGCTGCCGCCGGCGAAACGTCCGGCACGCGCGTGTGACGAGAGTCCGCTCGTGTGAAACAGGTTGGCCGGCACCGCCCCGAACAGCGATAGCCGGATCGTTGCTCGGGGCGGGTCGTCATACCCGCGCTACCGCCGCGGTGAGTTATTTCATGGTGGTGTCCACCGTCGTCCGGCAAATTTCTTCCGAACGAAACACTTTTTCCCGGACTGCTGATGTCTTGTAACGAAACGGCAGTTACCATCCGTGGAATGCGCCATGATCGCCTGCCCGACGGATTCGGGGTGCGGATCGACCCACGGGTACGCGCATACTCGGGGGGACGCATCCTGATCGGCGGCTCACCCGCTCGTTTGCTACGCCTCGCTCCGGAGGCCGCCGAGATGATCGGCGACGGCTATCTGGAGGTGAACAGCCCGCAATCGGCGGTGGTTGCCAGACGGCTACTGGATTCCGGTGTGGCCAACCCCAGGCCGCAATTGTTGCCGTCGCCGGAGGATGTCACGGTTATCGTGCCGCTGCACAACAACCCCGACGGTCTGCACCGGCTGCTGGCGACTCTCGGCGGGCGCACGGTGATCGTGGTCGACGACGGTTCCGACGAACCGGTGCACGTGGCCGACGATCACGGCCGGCGGTGCCAGGTGAAGGTGCTGCGCCATGAGCGGCGGCGCGGCCCGGCGGCCGCGCGCAATACCGGCCTGCGCGCCGCGACGACCGAATTCGTGGCCTTCCTGGATTCCGATGTGGTGCCGCGCAGCGGCTGGCTCGAGGTGATGCTGGGACATTTCAGCGATCCGCAGGTGGCGCTGGTGGCCCCGCGGATCGTCGCGCTCGACCCGGAGTCCACCACTCTCGCCCGTTACGAACACGCCCGCTCCTCCCTGGATCTGGGCCGGCGCGAATCCGCGGTGCACTCCGGTGGCATGGTCTCCTACGTCCCGAGCGCCGCGCTGCTCGCGCGGCGCACGGTCCTCGAGGAAGAGGGCGGATTCGACGAAGATATGCAGGTCGCCGAGGACGTGGACCTGTGCTGGAGGCTGGAACACGCCGGTTGGCGGCTGCGCTACGAGCCGGCCGCGCATGTGGCACACGATCATCGGGTCTCGTTCCGGGAATGGTTCCGGCGCAAATTGTTCTACGGCACCGGCGCCGCACCGCTGAGCCGACGGCATGCCGGGAAGGTCTCGCCGCTCCAGATTCCCAAATGGACGGCGGTATCGGCGCTGTTCCTGGCGACCCGCACCCGCTGGGGGCTGCTGGCCGCCGTGCTGACCCTGCTGGTGCCGCTACGCCGGTTGCGGATCGCGTTCGCCGGCGTGGACAACCCGACGGGGGTGGCGGCGATCTACGTGGCACGGGGTTTCTTCGCCGGTCTGTGGCGGTTGTCCTCGGCCTTGTTCCGCCACTATTGGCCGATCACGCTGGCCGCGATGGTGTTCTCGCGCCGGATCCGGTCCACGGCGCTGGCTTTGGCATTCGCGGAGGGAGCGGTCGACTGGTACACCCACCGGGAGCCGGGCGGTCTCGATCCGCTGCGCTATATCGTGTACCGGCGCATCGACGATATCGGGTACGGCACCGGCCTGTGGCTGGGCGCGTGGCGGGCCGGTAGCCCGGCCGCGTTGCGACCGACAGCCCCTCCGCGGTAGCGGGCGGCCTCATGGTGGACACGCTGATCATCGGTGCGGGAACCGCCGGTTCGGTCCTGGCCGCGCGGTTGAGTGAAGACCCCGGCCATACGGTGCGTGTTGTGGCGGCCGGTGCGCACCGGCGGACCACGGCTGATTTCCCGCCCGAACTCACCGACAGCTCCGCGTTGCCCACGGCCGCGGGGGCGCCCTGGCTGTGGCAGTATCCGGTGGCGCTCACGCCGGAAATACCCGGGCAGATCGTGCGCGGTCGCGGTACCGGCGGCTCGGGTTCGGTCAACGGCTGCTATTTCGTGCGGGCCGCACCGCGGGATTTCGCCGCATGGAGCCGCGAGGTAGGCACTCGGACCTGGGATTTCGAGGAAGTTCTGCCGCATCTCCGGTCGCTGGAGAACGACGAGGACTACGGCGATCACGCGGGCCACGGCAGATCGGGCCCGGTACCCGTACGCCGGATCGCCCGGCCCGGCCGGCTGGCCGAGGAATTCGCGGCCACCTGCCTGGACCTCGGCTTCGGGGAAGTGCCCGACTGGAATGCGATGCCCGGCGGCCCGGATACCGGGGTCGGGCCGGTGCCGTGCACGATCGGCCCCCCGGACAGTTCGGGCCGGCATCACCGGATCGGGCCCGCGCATTCCCATCTGCTGCCCGCGCTGGCGCGCCCGAATCTGGCCGTACGCGGCGACACCGTCGTGACCCGCCTCCGGTTCGAAGGCACCCGGGTGGTCGGTGCCGACTGTGTATCCGGCGGGCAGCCCGAGACCATCCGGGCCGACCGGGTGGTGTTGTGTGCCGGCGCCGTCGAATCGGCCGCGCTGCTCCTGCGTTCCGGTATCGGCCCCGCCGACGACCTGGCCGCGCTGGGGATACCGGTGGTCGCGCCGGCGCCGGTCGGGCAGTGGACCACCGATCATCCGGAGATCGGTATCGAATACCGGCATCCCGCGCCCGCGGGCGGTGCCGTTCCCCTGGAATACGTGCTCGCCTTCGACGATATCGAGATCCGGCCCTATACGGTCGCCTTCGCACCGGACGTGCACCGTATGGGGGTGGCCCTGATGCGCCCGACCAGCGCCGGCCGGCTCCGGCTGACCAGCCCCGATCCGCTCGTAGCGCCGCTGATCGAACAGGGTTATCTCGCGACGGCATCGGACCGGGCCCGGTTGCGTGCGGCGGTGGGGCTGGCGGGCAAGATCCTCGAGGTGATGTCGGCGCAGTGGTCCGGCGGGGCCGGCGAGGGCGCGATCTCCGACCACTGGCTGCTCGAACGCCTCGGGACCTCGCAACATCTGGCGGGAACCTGCCGGATGGGCCGGGCCGACGATCCCCGCGCGGTGGTCGACGAGCGGTGCCGCGTGCACGGCGTGGAAGGGCTGTCGGTGGTCGACCTCTCCGTGGTACCGGTTCCGCTGAGCCGGGGTCCGCAGGCGACGGTGGTATTGCTCGCCGAGCGCGCCACAGCGGATCTTCGCTGAGAGCCTTTCCGAAGCCACAGGGACACAGCGGCTTTCATAATAGGTCTCGGCTATTGGATACACGGACCGGCTACTGTCGCGCTAACCGGCGCCGGGCCCCGCGTCCGGCGCTCGCCGCCGCACGGTGGCGCCGGCTGGCGTGACTTGCCGGGCTACGGTACTTTCCTCCGGTGCGGTACGCCGGTCGGCGACGCTATCCGTCCGGATCCGGCGATCCGGACGGCCGCTCGCACCGGCCGCGAACCGCCCGCCCGCAGGTGCTCGCCGGCCGTTCGCGACGCATCTCGTCAGTCTGCGCCGGGACAACCGGTGTGGTAGGTGAGCTGTATCGGTCGGGGATACAGCTCACCGGGGTGGGCCGGCGAAATACCAAGTGGCACCGTGCAATATTGCATCCCCATTTTCGACACCCCGGCCCGATCTCCCCGATTATGCACCGCCGAGCAAGTACTCTGGACCCCCGGGAGGCCCGCCGCGGCAACGCGATCCGGCCCCCGGGACTCCGCACCCGGCGCCGAACACCGGGGAAGGTACGGCGCCGGTGCGGACGGTCCCAGCGAACTCCCCGCGACCAGCATCGTTGCGGATGATGCGGTTACCGCCCGCCGAATCCCGACATGGTGATACCGCGGACGAACGCCTTCTGCGCGAGGCCGTAGACGAGCAGCAGCGGCAGCAGGATCAGCATGGACGCGGCCATGAGCACCGGCCAGTCCGAGACATACTGTCCCTGCATCCACACCAGACCCAGAGTCACGGTGGAAATCTCCTGGCGCTGGATCATCACCAGCGGCCACAGGAAATCGTTCCATACGTTCACCCAGGTCAGCACCGCCAGCACCAGTACCGCCGGTTTCGCGTTGGGCAGCAGCACCCGCCAGTAGATCTGCCACGGCGAGCAACCGTCGAGTACGGCGGCTTCCTCGAGTTCGGCCGGGAGCGTGCGGAAGAACTGCCGCATCAGATACGTCCCGAACGCGTTGCCGAACAGGCCCGGCACGATCAGCGCCCAGGGCGTATCCGTCCAGCCCAGGCTCCGGACGAGGACGAATTGCGGCACCACGGTCACCGTGAGCGGAACCATGAGCGTGGCCAGATAGGCCAGGAACAGCACGTCCCGGCCGGGGAACCGTAACCGGGCGAACGCGTACCCGGCCAGGGAACAGAAGAACACCTGGCCGGCCGTGATACCGGCGGCGTAGGCGATCGTATTGCCGAACATCCTCCCGAACGGCATCACCTGGAACACGGCGCCGTAGTTCGACCACTGCGGGTCCCGGGGCAGCAGCGCCGGAGTGGCGACCTCGGATTGTTCCTTCAGCGAACCCGACAGTGCCCACAGAATCGGCAGCAGGGCGCACCACGCCATCGCGATCAGTGCGAGGTAGAGCGCGGCGGCGCGGACGAAAACGCGCGTGCGCGGGGGCGCCATCAGTCTTCCGCCGGATTCTTGCGGGTGAACCACAGCTGCGCGGCGGTCAGCGCCAGGAGCACCACGAAGATCAGCCAGGCGACCGCGGACGCATAGCCCGCGTCACCGAACGCGAAGGCGTTCTGGAAGATCATGATGCCGAAGACGTAGGTCCCGGTTTCCGGGCCGCCGTGGCCGCCGGTGAGCACGTAGATCTGGTCGAAGGCCTGCACCGCGTTGATGATCGAGATCACCAGAACGAAGGACAGGGCGCCCCGGATCATCGGCACGGTGACCGAGACGAACCGCCGTAGCCCGCCGGCTCCGTCGATCTTCGCGGCGTCGTACAAATCCTCCGGCACCCCCTGCATCGCCGCGAGCAGCACGACCGTGGCGAACGGGACGCTCTTCCACGTACTGACCAGGCATACCGAGACTATCGCCCAGCCCGGGTCGACCAGCCAGGGCACGGGCCCGAGACCGGCCCAGCCGAGCACAATGTTCAGCAGTCCGTTGTTGGTATCGAAGACGAAACGCCAGATCACCGCCATCACCACGCTGGAGACCGCCAGCGGAAGGAACATGACGGCACGGAATACGCTGATCCCCTTGATGCGCCGATTCAGCGCTCCGGCGACGGCGAGGCCGATCGCGACGGTCGGCAGCACGGTACCGAGGGTGAAGACGATCGTGTTCCGCAGTGCGATGGCGAACAGTGGGTCCGCGGTGAGCAGGCGGCGGAAGTTCCGCAGTCCGATGAACCGGAGGGGGCCGAAGAGGTCCCATTCGTGGAAGCTCAGGTAGAGCGAGAACCCCACCGGAAAGAGCAGGAACACCGCCACCGCCAGCAGGTTCGGCGCGATGAACAGCCGCGCCGCCCGGGCCCGCCGCACGGCCAGTTCCGGCCGGCGCCGCGCGGTGGTGGGTGGCGGGGTGAGAGCGTCTTCGACCAGGGGTTTTTCGGTGGCGGTCATTGATTGCGCAGCACCTCGTCGGCTTCGGGAGCGAGTCGGTCCTTCAGTGAGGTGGCGGGTTCTCTGCCGCGGAGCACCGGGCCCAGATACCGGTCCATCAACGCGTCGATACGCGCCCATTCCGCGGTGACCGGCAGCGGCGCGGAATGCGCCGGGCCGTCGCGCAGGATGCCCAGGTTCCCGATATTCGTATGCGCGGCAGCGAACCCGGCCGAAGCGATCGCCGATTTCAGCACCGGTACGAAGAGACCGGATTCCGCGATGATGGCCTGTCCGACCGGTCCGCACGCGAATTTCACGAACTCCCAGGCCTGCTCCTTGCGGGGACTGGCGGCGGATATGGCGAGCCCGGTGGTACCGATATTCGACCGTGCCTGGGCTGTGTTCGCCCCCCGTGGCAATGCCGTGACATCGAAATCCAGCTCTTCGGCCTCGGAGAACGTGCGATATCGCCAATGCCCGCCCAGGGCCAGCGCGGCCTTGCCTTGCGTGAACAGGTCCATGGAGGAGATCGACTGCTGATCCGCCGGGGTCGGCGCGACACCGTACCTGTTGGCGAGGTCGGCGTAGAACTGGACGCCCGCGAGGAAGGCGTCCTCGGCGAACGCGGAACGCGCCGGTACGGTGCGCGGGTTCGCCCATTCGGCACCGTTGTTCAGGGCGAACAGACCGGCCGAATAGTACGGGACCCAGGTGTCGACGAATCCCCACCGCACGACCTTGCCCTTTCGATCCCGTTCGGTGAAGTATTCGGCGATATCGAGAAATTCGGCGAAATTCCAGGCATCGCCCCACTGCGCGGGCGGTCGCAGTCCCGCCGCGTCGAACAGATTCCTGTTGTAGAAGAGGAAATTCCCCGACCACTGCTCCGGCAGCGCGTACTGTCCGCCCTTGAACCCGAACGTGTCGTACAGCGCCGCGTTACCGTCGGTTCTCAGCTCGGCGGCGAATGCCGGATCGCGGTCGAGCATGATGGTGAGGTCCAGCAGTACACCCCGATCGGCGAGGCCGGCATAGGTCTGTTCCCATGCCATCAGCACATCCGGGCACTTCCCGCCGGCGCAGAAGGTCAGCATCTGCTGCATCGGGTCGGGTCCGGACAAGACGGTACGCACCGGGATCTCCGGATACCGTCGCGCGAACTCCTCGATCACCCGCCGCCGCCCGTCGGCTTCGGCGGGGTTGGCCTGGAAGAAGAACGTCAGCGCGTCGTCTCCGCCGCCGCATCCGGTCGTAACCGGAACGGTGAGCGCCGTACCGATCCCAGCGGCGGCACGCAGGAATCCACGCCGCCCCAGCATCCACCCTTGCTTCTGCACACCGCGTCACCTCGTTCCTGCGCCGCGCTCACTCGCGCAGAATCGTCCGGATCGGGAATCGTGGAACTCGTACCGACCGCGCGAACACCGCAGTCGGTGGCGTGCCGGTACCCGCAGATTGTCCAACGCCGAACCGTGAATCGACTCGAACGACGCACCCGATCCTCGTCTTGTCCGGCGATCGCGCCGGCCGTAGTCGTCGACCGAAAAACCGATGGGTGGCGGCCGCGCGGGTCAGATGAGGTTTTTCTGCTTCTTGATGCGGCGCCGGATATCTGCCATGAGGGTGTGGCTGCCGCCGTGCCGGAGGAAGCGGGGGATGAAACGGTTGACGAAACCTACGAAGAGGAAGAGGTTTTCGAACCGGCGCTGATCGGCCGCGGACCACTCGACCTGCATCTGTTCGCGGAAGTACGGGGCGAGGAAGCCGATGGTGAGGAAGCGCAGCAGGCCGCGGAACGGGATGCGCAGGTACCAGTGGATCATCCGCAGGTTCAGCAGGTCGTCGAGGTACGCCCGGACGAAATCGTCGAGGACGGCCTCCTCGCAGGCTTTGTTCCAGTACTCGTCGAATTCGGCGCGGGTGGCCGGCCACATCTCCTCGGTGACCTGCAGCGTGGTCCCCAGCGAGGATGAGGAGCGGTAGAAGGCCTCGTTCTGCTCGGGGCTCATCTTGCCCGAGAGCAGTTGGTAGGTGTCTTCGAAACCGATGTACAGGCAAGCCGCCACCCAGAGCTGTAGCTTGCGGTCGAAGGCGTTGTATTTCACGGGTGCGCCGGGTTCGGAGCGCACCTGGCGGTGTGCCCCGTTCACCGCCTCGCGGAAGGCTTTCTTCTCCTCCTCGGTGCCGAGGATCGCGACGGCCAGGTACTGGGTGGTGGTGCGGGCGCGTTTCCACGGGCGCTTCATCAGCGAGCCCGATTCGACCTTGCTCTCGGCAACGCCGTAGCCGACGCCGGGGTTCGCCATTTGCATGATCACATTCGCGGCGGCGCCGGCGAACTGCCAGAAGTCGAGCGCGTCGGTGAGCCGCAGGGGGCGCTTGGTGAAGGGGCGGTGGGTGGTGCCGATCCGGATCCGGGTCTGCTCGGTGGTCAGCGGCAACCGGGTTCCCGGCGGTGCGCCCTGTGGGCCGTCTGGTTGCCGGGAGTGTGCTGCGAGGGTCATGAGTGTCCTTCCCCAGAGATCCGGTGTGGTATAAGTTACTCCAAATTCTCACAACAGTCATTGGACATTACTGAACAGTCGCTAACTTATGCACGCTTGATCTTGTTGGGAAAGATACCTAGAACAGGTATCTAGCGTTGATCACCGAGCAGGAAACTTCGCGAAAACCTTCCGCGAGGGCATGAATCGTGCGTAACATACGGCTCCGACCCGACCGTCTCAGACGTTCCCCGGCGGGGAGGGCACGTTACGGCCGGACAAGGAAGGAGCGCAGCATGCTCAAACGGCTGGACCGGCTGTTCAGCTATGAGATGAAGGTGTCGGAGTTCCTCGGCACTCTCATCATCCTCGGGATCCCCTACGGGGTCATCGGAATCGTCTGGTCGCTCACCCATACCGCGCATCTGCGGGGTATGCACGGGCTGGACGTGATCATCTCGTTCCTGGGTTCGATCGTGTGCTGGCCGGTGCTCACCTTCTCGAACGTGACGATGACCTGATGATGGCGCTGGTATGGCTCATCGACATCGTGGTGATCGTCGTCAAGATCCTCGGTGGGCGGACGACAGTGAACCCGGTGCTGCGCCTCGGGTTGTGGCTGGCCCTGCTGTGCGTACTGGCCGCGGGCCTCGCCGCGGTGGGCGCGGGACTGGTGCTGTTGCAGCATTATCTGAGCGGTGACCTCGGGACGACCGGATCGGGCCTGCCATGGTGACCGCCGGTAGGAGCGAGGAATCCCGGACCGACCTCGAACAGGCCCTCGACGATCTCAAAGGGCTCTGGCAGCGGCATCCGCAGCGCTCCCTGGAAACGCTCGGGCGCCAGGTCACCCTCGGACGCGAGGCCGTGGTGGAAACCGTGAAATCCCTCGCCGCCCGCCGTTTCCCGTTCGCCGAGTTCGCCAAGCAGTGCGGGTTCATGGCGAACGTCTCGGCCGCGCCGACCATCTTCGTCGCCATGCCGATCGCGGTCGTCGTGTCGATCCAGATCGGTGCGCTGGTCAACCAGGTGGGCGCCACCACGTTCATCGGTGCGGTCGCCGGACTCGGCATCATCCGGCAGGGCGCGCCGCTGGTCACCTCGCTGATGATCGCGGGCGCGGTCGGCTCGGCCATCTGCGCGGATCTGGGTTCCCGGACCATCCGGGAGGAGATCGACGCGATGATGGTGATGGGGGTGAACCCCGTCCGGAGACTCGTGGCGCCACGGCTGGTGGCGGCCGTGGTGGTGAGCATGCTGCTGTGCGGGTTCATCGTTTTCGTCGGATTCGCGACCGCCTACATGTTCAATGTCTACGCCCAATCGGGCACGCCGGGCTCGTTCATCGGTTCGTTCGCCTCGTTCGCGGTGGCCAACGATATGGCGGTGGCGCTGGTCAAATCGGCGGTGTTCGGGGTGCTGACGGCGATTATCGCCTGCGATATCGGCCTGCACGCCAAAGGCGGCCCGGGCGGGGTGGCCAACGCGGTGAACTCGGCGGTCGTCTCCTCCGCGCTGATGCTGTTCGCCACCAACATCATCATCACCCAGGTGTACAACACCGTCTTCCCGACGAAGGTGATCTGACGTGGGCACTCCCTATACGCCGCCGGCGCTGAAACCGGTGCGGATGGCCGCCGCCGCGGCCGCGGTCCCGATCGATGCCAACCGCCGGCTCGGCCACCAGGGCATCACCTTCCTGCAGGCGCTGGTCGCGATTCCGTTCGTGATCAAGCACTATCGCAAGGAAGTACTGCGGCTCACCGCCGATGTCGGCTGGGGTAACGGTTCGCTGGTGGTCGGCGGCGGCACCGTCGGCGTGGTGATCATCCTGTGCGGCTTCGGCGGGATCACCGTGGGAATGGAAGCTTTCAGTGCGCTGAACCTGCTGACCATGGGCCCGCTCACCGGCGCGATTTCGGGGTTCGCGACCACGCGGGAGTTAGCGCCGATTCTTGCGACCCTCGCGTTCGCGATCCAGGCTGGCTGCCGGTTCACCGCGCAACTGGGGTCGATGCGGATCGCCGAGGAGATCGACGCGCTGGAATCCATCGCGATCCGGCCGCTGCCGTATCTGGTGACCACCCGGATGATCGCGGCCACGCTCACCATCATCCCGCTCTACAGCGTGGGATTGGCGGTGGCGTATCTGGCGACCAAACTCTCCGTGCTGCTGCTCGGCGGGACCTCCGCGGGCACCTACGACCACTACTTCTACCAATTCCTGATCGGGCCGGATCTGTTCTTCTCGCTGCTCAAGGTCGTGGTGTTCGTCCTGCTGGCCACGTTCATCCAGTGCTACTACGGCTTCTTCGCCGCGGGTGGTCCGGAAGGGGTCGGGGTGGCGGCCGGCCAGGCGATCAAGATGGTGATCGTCGTCATGGTGTTCGCGAATCTGTTCTTGACACTGGCGATCTGGGGTATCGACCCCGGTTTCCGGATCTCGGGGTGAGGCGTCGATGATCATCGATCACAGCGGCCGGGGGCCGCGCCCGTGGCATATGACGGTCGCGGGCCTGGTGATGCTCACTGTTCTCGCGGTGCTGCTGGGCTTGCTCGGTCTGCGCTACACCGGGCGGTTCGAGGACCGGGTCCCGGTGCGGGCGGTGCTCACCAGCAGCGGCGACGGACTACCGGAACGCGCGGATGTGAAGTTCCGCGGCATGGTGGTGGGTGCGGTGGCCGCCGTGGACGTGGTGGCCGCCGGAAAACGTCAGGAAGTTCAGATCGACCTGGATTCCCGGATCGCGCCGACCATCCCGGACAATGTCACCGCCCGGGTGATTCCGAACAATCTGTTCGGCGTCACCGGTATCGAACTGGTGGACAACGGCGCCACACCCGGCCGCCTGTCCGCGGGCGCGGAGATCGCCGAGGACACCAGCGCCGGTACGGTCCAGTTGCAGACCACGCTCACCGTCCTGCGTGATGTGCTGGAAAAGATCCAGCCGGAGAAACTCGGCCGGGTCCTGGCCACGTTCTCCGAGGCGCTCGACCCGGGCGCGCGGGCGCCGGGATCGACGATCGAACGGCTGGACACGTGGGTCACCGAGGTCCGGCATATCGACGGCGTGGGGGAACTGCTGGGTGATCTCGGCCGCGCGACCACGGCCTTGAGCCAGTCGGCGCCGGAGCTGGTCGGCGTGCTGTCGGAGTCGGTGACCACCGCGCGCACGCTCACCGAACGCCGCGAGAACCTGATCGCCATGCTGGCCGATGCCGGTGGTGCGGTGGATTCGGTGAACAGCCTGTTCGCCCGGAATCCGGATGCCGCCAAGGAACTGGTACCCGGCCTGGACAGTCTTTTCGGGTCGCTGGCGCAGGATCCCGACGCGATCCCGACCTCCGTCGCCAATCTCAACGCCGCGCTCGGGAAGCTCTCGGGAGCGTTCGGGTGGGGGCCGCAGCGGCAGATGTTCTGGAGCCTGGACGTGTCGTTCACCCCGTTCCAGCAGTACACCGCGAAGGATTGCCCGCGCTACGGCTAGATGGCCGGACCCCGCTGCGGCGGCGCCTCGGCCCCGCAGACCGCGCCGCCGCAGCAGTATCCGCCGTCGCTGCTGCCCCGCCGGCTCGACGCGGCGGGCCCGCAACCGCAACTGCCGGTGCCGCCCGCACCGGTGCAGAACCCGGTCCTACCGCAGATTCCGGGACTGCCGGCGTTGCCCGGCCTGCCCGCCATTCCGGGTATCACCGTGCCGCTGTTCCCGGGTGCCGGTCCCGCTCCGGGGCCCGCCGGACCGCCGGCACCGCACGGTCCGGTGGCGCCGGCGGCGGCACCGGCCGGTAAACCGATCGCACAGTTGCGCGGGCACGCCGCCGTGGCCGCACTGCTCGGCCGCCAACCCACCACGGCCGAACTGCTCCTGCTCACACCGGTGCTGGCGGGCGGCACGGTCGACGTCTATTCCGAGGGGGCGGCCTGATGCGCCTGGCGCGGACAATAACCGGTTTCAGCATCTTCGCGGTGATCGCGATCGTGCTGACCTACACCATCTGGTCCACGTTGCAGCGGTCGGTACCGGGAGAAACCGAAACCTATTCGGCCACCTTCACCGATGTGATGGGGGTGCGGGTCGGTGACGATGTGCGGATGGCCGGGGTGCGGGTGGGCCGGGTCGACGCGATCGAGTTCGAACCCGACTACAAGGCCCGGCTGGTGCTGCGGATCGAGGAACGCCAGCGGCTCACCGATACCACCAAGGCGCTGGTGCGATACCAGAATCTGATCGGGCAGCGGTACATCGCGTTGCTACCGGGCGAGCAGAAAGGTACGGAGATCGCACCGGGTTCGCATATCCCGGTGGAGCGCACCGAGCCGTCCTTCGATGTGTCGGCGCTGCTGTCCGGCTTCGAACCGCTGTTCAACGTGCTCCAGCCGGACCAGGTGAATTCGCTGTCGGACACCCTGATCCAGGCGTTGCAGGGCGACGGGGTCTCGTTGAGCGCCCTCATCACCCAGGCTGCCGAACTGGCCGCCACGTTCGGGCAGCGCGACGAGCTCCTGGGTGCGGTGATCACCAACCTGAGCAGTGTGATCGCCGGGCTGGCCAACCGCAGCCAGGAACTGGAAACCCTGATCACCCAGACCCGGGGCCTGATGGACGCGCTCTACGCCGAAGGCGAAACCCTGAAGAGCTCGGTGGATACCGTCGCCCACGCCACCGATTCGCTGACCGGCCTGATCAGTACGGTGAAACCGGAGATCGCGCTCGCCCAGGACGAGGCGACCACCGCGGTGGAACTGCTGCTGCTCAACGGCGCCGCACTCGATCAGGCGGCGATCGAACTGCCGAACGTTCTCAACGGGCTGGCCCGGTTCACCGGGTACGGCGCCTACGGCAACGCGTTCATCTGCAGCCTCGACGTCTCGCTGTGGGGCGTGCTGCTACCGCCGGGGCTGTTCACCCAGATCGGTGGTAATTCGCATTCGGAGGTGTGCCGCTGATGACCAGGCTGCGAATACCGTTCGCGCACAACCGGTTCCTATGGCAGGGGCTGCTGGCCGCGGCCGCGGTGGCGGTGCTGGTCGTGGGGTCCAGCCTGCTGTCGCAGCTGCGGCTGGGCGATAAAACCGTCACCGCGGAATTCGCCCAGGCCGCCGGGATGCGGCCGGGGGCCACGGTCGACGTATCCGGGATCGAGGTCGGTGAGGTGCGCGCGGTGCGGCTGGCCGGCGACAAGGTCGAGGTCGTGATGAAGATCAGCCGGGATATCCGGGTGGCCGCCGACGCGCGCGCCGCGATCAAGATGTCGACCATTCTCGGGCGGCTGCATATCGAGCTGATACCGGGCGCCGGCGCCGAATCGCCGGACAACCGGATCCCGCTGGCCAATACCGCCGTGCCCTACAACCTGGCCAAAGTGATCCAGGACCCGGAATACAAGTCGTCGTTCGAGCGGATCGAGCGCATCGACCCGGCCAAACTACGCCAGGCGCTGGATGTCTTCTCCCGGCAGATGGGTGACTCCCCGGAACTGGCGGTGACCGCGCTGGATTCGATCGGTTCGCTGGCGGAGGTGATCAACGCCCGCCGCGACGAGGTCGACAGCCTGCTGAAGAGTATGGATCAGGTATCGCAGCTGGTGGCCGACAACCAGAACAGTGTGCTCATGCTGCTCACCCGCGGTGAGGCGATCGGCAACGCGGTGGCGCTGCGCCAGGACCTGCTGCGCCGGCTACTGGACAATGTGGCCGCCCTCTCGGGGCTGTTGCGAGATATGGGACTGGAGAACAACGGCCAGCTCGGCCCGCTGATCCAGAACCTCGACACCATGACGCAGGGCCTGGAGAAGAACAAGGACAACCTGGACCGGCTCTACGAGATCATGCCGGTGACGCTGCGGCAGTTCAACAATGTGATCGGCAACGGACCCTACGCCGATGTGTGGGCGCCCTGGTTGCTACCGGACAACTGGCTGTGCTTCGCGCAGGTCGCTCGGGGGTGTGCGGAATGAACATGCGCAGGATCGCCCGCGTACTCGCGGCCGGAATAGCCGGGCTCTGCGCGGCCGGGTGTTCGGTATTGCCGGACAGTATCGCGGCACTACCGGACCAGTATCTGGGCGAACATATCCGGGTCAGCGCGGATTTCGAGAACGTCGCCGGTTTGTACGCCGGTAACGAGGTCGCGGTGCTCGGCGTACCGGTGGGCCGGGTGGAAACCGTGACCCCGCGCGGCACGTACGTCGAGGTCACCATGGCTCTGGACAAGGACGTGGCAGTGCCGGCCGACGCGATGGCCGCGCTGATCTCCCCGCAGCTGATCACCAACCGGCATGTCGAACTCGCCCCCGCCTACACCGGGGACGGGCCGAAACTGGCCGACGGCGCGCATATCCCCCTGGAACGCACCCGGGTACCGGTCGAGCTGGACCGGATCCTGGAGAATTTCGATCAGCTCGGTGCCGCGCTCAAAGGGGACAACGAGGTCGGACCGCTCGCCAGCCGGGTGCTGTTTCCGCTGCTGGAAGGCAACGGCGACCGGCTGCGCGAAACACTCGACGATCTGTCGGCCGCCTTCGACGTGTCCTTCGCCAACAAGGACCAGATCGCCAACACCATCATCAAGCTGAACGAGATCACCCAGGTGGTCGCGCAGAACGATCAAACGGTCCGCGATTTCAGCGCACGCCTCACCGAACTGGTGCAGTTGATGGGCGAACAATCGCCCGGCCTGCACGCGGTGCTCGTGCAGTTGAACGATTTCGTCACCAACACCTCGACGCTGGTGGGGGAGAACCGGGATCAGCTCGCCGGCGCGCTGGAACGGTTCGTCACCATCACGGCGCAGATGCGTGCCAATGCCCGCGGACTCACCGAATTGGTGGATGTCGGGCCGTTGTTCTTCGAGAATCTCGCCAACGGCGTCAGCTACGAACACCAGGCGTTCCGGGTGCACGCGCTGCTGGATAAATCGCTGCTGGACAACGAGATGCTGTCCACCTTCTGCGAACGGATCCAGTTGCGTGCCGACGGCTGCCGCACGGGCCGGGTCCAGGACTTCGGACCGGATTTCGGGATCACCGCCGCACTGCTGGGGATGACGCAATGAGGAACGGAAGCCGGATGGGCCGGAGAGTGCTGGCAGTCGTGCTGAGTGCCGCGGTGCTCGCAGTACCAGCATGCGGTGCGGTGACCGTCCATGATGTGCCGATGCCCGAACCGGGTATCGGGGGGCCCGGATACACCGTGCAGGCCCGGTTCGAGGATGCGCTCAACCTTCCCGAACGCGCTCACGTGAAAATCGGGGGCACCGATATCGGGGTGGTCACCGATATCTCCACCACGGATTTCATCGCCGATGTGCGGATGTTGATCCGCGAGGACATCCAGTTGCCGCGCGGTACCACCGCCGAATTACGGCAGGCCACGCCGCTCGGCGATATCTTCGTCGCCATGACCCTCCCCCGGGAGGACCCGAACGCGGCACTGCTCGGCGAGGGCGATGTGATCGATACCGATCACACCGGTGCCGGGGCCTCGGTGGAGGAACTCATGGTGTCGGTCTCGCTGCTGCTCAACGGCGGCGGGTTGAACCAGGCGGCGCGGATCACCGCGGAAATGGACTCCATGTTCGCCGGGCGCGCACCGCAATTGGCGCATCTGATCACCGAGATGACGCAGGTGCTCAGCGCCTTGAACGCCCGGACCGCCGATATCGACAGTGTGCTGCACGGGGTGAACACGCTCACCGGTGAACTCGCCGCTCGCAAACAGGAATTGGGTGAAGCGGCGGATACTTTCCCCGATCTGCTCGCGCTCGTGGCCGAGAACAACCGCGATATCACCGGCCTGATCCAGAAGATTTCGGTCACCACGGCCGCGCTCGGCGATTTCACCGATACCACCAGTCCGGAATTCATCAGCTTGTTCGACAGCATCCGCCGGCTCATGGGCGGTTTCACGGCGATGGGCGATAATCTGCGGCAGACCCTCGAGGGCTTGCACGCGCTGTATCCCTCGCTGGAACAGTCCTTCGAAGGTCCGGCGCTATCGGTCGCGGGGCGGGTTTCCTACCTGAGTATCGGCGCTCTGACCGACCCCTCCAAGAGCCGGCTGCCGGATGGGACGGATGTGCCGGCGTTCATCGGCAGCCTCGCGCAGGTATTGCAGAAGATCCAGGGCCGGTTGACCAGTCCGCCGCAGCCGGTTCCGCAGGAGGGTCCGCGATGAACATTCCGTTGTGGAACTGGTTGGTGCGGCACCGGATCGGCGTCGCGAATATCGGGCTGGTGGTCGTCCTGATCGCCGGCTGCGGATATCTCGGTGCGGAAGTACTGCGGATCAATCTGCTGCCGAACAGCACTTACCGGGTGACCGTGGAACTCACCGGGTCCGGCGGGCTGCTCGCCGAGAACGATGTGAACTTCCGCGGCACCCGGGTCGGACGGGTCGCCGAGGTCCGGGTATCCGATACCGGGATAGAGGCGATCGCCGATATCGATTCGGCGACGAAGATCCCCGTCGGCGGCACGGTGGTGGTCGGGCGGTTGTCCGCGGTCGGCGAGCAGTACCTGGATTTCCGGCCGGACTCCGATACCGGGCCGTACCTGCGCGACGGCGACCGGGTCGAGGTGGAACGCACCCGGATCCCGGTGACGGTGCATTCGCTGCTGTCGAATATGAGCGCCATGATCAGCGGTCTCAACCCGGAACGCCTCACGGTGATCGTCGACGAACTGGACAAGGCGCTGGCGGGCGGGCCGGACCGGCTGCGCAATATGATCTCCGGGATCAGCCGGGCCATGGCCGGGCTCGAAGATCTGCTCCCGCAGACCCGCCAGCTGATCGAGAACCTCACCGTGATCGCCGAGACCACGCAGTACGCGCAACCCGACCTCGGCACACTCACGGGCTCGGCGACCGCGCTGTTCCAGCAATTGACCGCCGCCGACGAAGAAGTGCGGCAACTCTTGGACCTGGCACCCGGCCAGCTGGCCACCCTGGGCGGGTTCGTCGCCGAAACCCAGGACCCGATCACCAACCTGGTCACCAATTTCGTGGCGATCACCCGCGCGGCGAAACTGCGCCAGCCGGCGATCGCGGCCCTCTTCCCGGCGCTGCGCGCCGGTACCGCGGCGTTGAACGTGCCGGTACACGGCGGAATGTTCCATACGCTGGTCGATATCTGGCCGCGCCCCACCTGCGAATACAACACCATTCCGGTCACACCGACCGAACCGGTGGCCGATACCCGGGTTCGTCTGTACAACTACTGCGTCACGAACGATCCCGCGCTGCAGGTGCGCGGTTCGGCGAACGCACCCCGGCCCGATGTGCCCGACAACACCGCCGGCCCGCCGCCGGGTGTCAGCGGTGATGAGATGTCCCGCCCGATCCCGGGTCGTTAGGAGAAGACGAGAATGACCGAAAAGCCGGCCGAACCCGATTCCGGTGAGCCCGCGGACGACGCGCTGTCGTCTGCCGCCGACAGTGCCTCCGGCGCCGCGCAATCTGCGGCGGGCGAAACGTCACCTGGCGATGTGATGTCGGCGAACGGTACGGTCGCGGCGGATCCCACGGTGGAAACTTCGGCTCCTCCGGCCCCCGGCGCGGGCGACCACGCAGCGGGTTCGACCGGAGCGGAGGCCGGGAAACCGGTGGGCCCGCATCTGCGCCCACGCGTACTGCTCTCCGCGCTCGCGGTGGCGGTGCTGCTGCTGATCGGGGCGGTGGGGGCGGCGGGCTACCTGTTCGTGCAGGAACGGGACAAGGCCGAAATCTTGGCCGCGCACGACGAGGCGCGGCAGGCGGCCTGCCGGTACGCGCCGGTGCTGGCCAACTACGACGCGCAGAACCTCGACCCGTACTTCTCGGCCGTGCTGGCAGGGGCGACCGGTGACTGGAAGAAGGAATTCGAGACCACCACCGCCGAACTACGGGAAGCCCTGGTGGCCGGTCACGTGGTGTCCACCGCGGGCGATATCCAGTGCGCCGTGAAATCCGCCGGTGCGGGTTCCGCGGAGGTCGTGGTGGTGATCGGGCAGACCATCACCAGTCTGGGCACTCGGGGGCAGCCCGCGCCCGGCCAGCTGGCGATGGTGATGCGGATGCAGAAAACCGACGGGCGCTGGCTGGTCGATCAGATGACCTCGCCGCTGGCCACACCCCTGCCGTGAACCGGTCCGGCCGCCGCGCTCAGCTGCCGGTGGGGCGGCCGTACAGCACGGTCTGCATGAGCAGTGCCACCCGCTGCTGCGAGGCGATGGGGACGGTGCCGAAGGATCGCCCGAGATCGACGACCAGCGCGAAGGCCGCGTGCACCAGGAACCGGGCCTGCGGCGCGGAGAGATCGGGCCGGACCTGGCGGACCAGCCGGGCCCATTCGTCCACGCTCAACCGCTGCACATTGCGGAGCGCGGCGCGTTCCTCGGCGGGCACATGCTGGAATTCGGTGTAGTACACGAAGGTCAGTTCCCGTTCGGCGAACGATCCCGCCACATACTGTTCGACCAGTGAATCCAGGGCCTCCCGCGGCCCGGCGGCGGAGGCCACGGCAGGGCCGATGGCACTCGAGACCCGTTCGGCGGCGCGCCGGAACGCGGCGGTGAGCAGATCGCTCTTACCGCGATAGAAGCGATACACCGCGGAGGCCGCAGACAGCCCGGCCGCGGTGGCGATATCCTCGACGCTCACATTCGGGTAGCCGCGGGCATGGAACAATTCCACGCCTTTGCGCAGCAGCAGTTCGTGTTTGAACGATTCCGGTATCTCCACCGGTGGCGCGGGCGGAATATCCACCGGGGCCGGAAGAGTGGTGTCCGCGAGGGCGAAACAGGTCGAAACCAGCAGCGCGACAAGAGCTTTCGTCGGCAGCGCGGCATGATGGTCGGCGATGCTGGTGATCGTGGACAGGACGGAGATCGCGAGGACCTTGCGATCACCGTTGCTCAGGTCCGGGGCGTACGCGGCGAGCTGCTCCTCCAGCGTGTCCAGGACCGCCGTCTGCTGTTCGGCCCGGATCTCGCGATCGGCCGGTTCGAGGTAGCGGCCCTCCCAGCGCACCAGCGCGACACTGGCCCGATTGGCGACGGTGACCGCGCTCAGCGATTCCAGAACCTCCCGCAGCCGCTGCTGCGGTGGCCGGCTCTGCGCTTCGGGGGGCAATCGCACCGATTCGGCCAGTGCCTGCCCGACCCGCAGCGATTCCTCCTGGAACAGCGCGTATTTGCTGGGATAGTGCCGGTACAGCGCCGCCGAGCTGATCCCCAGCCCGCCGGCGATATCCTCCATGCTCACGCCGTGATAGCCGAGCGACCCGAACGCGTTGGCGGCGGCCGCCGCGATCTGCGCCCGCCGGTTCTTCGGCCGCCGCCGGACCGGACGGGCGGGCAGCTCACCGTCGGCCTTGCGGGCGTCGGCGCCGTCTCCGGCCAGGTCGTCGCGACCGCGCACGCGTACCGGATGCGTGGACGGCCGGGCCCGGCTGTTGTCGACGCTCATCCCGTAATCCTATCGTCGGTCGACCGGCGACAACGTCCCGCACCCCGGTCAGGGACGTCTTCTGTCCGCGTCCGGAGTGCGGGCCGCGCCGCCGGTGGTCGCGTTCGCCCGGGCGGTGCCCGGTACCTTCTCGGCGGGTGGCTACGGCACGATGACCGCCCGGCCACGCAGGGTGCCGGCGGCGAGCCGGCGATAGGCCTCAGGGGCGTCGTCGAGGGAGAAACGTTCGACGGCGATATCGAGCACCCCGGCGTGCGCCAGATCGATGAGTTCGATGAGTTCGGCGCGAGCTCCCCAGTACGGGGAGGTGGCGGTCGCCTCGTAGGGGCTGAGGCCGAAGCCGATCCGGGCGGCCGATTTGCCGTCCCCGATCCCGACGATCGTCACATCGGAATCCACTCCCGCCACGGCCATGGCGGTATCGATCGTCGGCTGGAACCCCACGAAATCGAGGACCAGGGCCGCACCCGCCGGGCCGGTGATCTTGCGGACGTTCTCGGCGGCCTTCTCGTCGGAGAGCACGGCCTCGTGCGCGCCCACCGAGCGCGCGAAGTCGAGTTTCTCGTCGTTCACATCCAAGGCGACGACCCGGGTGGAGGACATATGCCGCAGCAGCTGGATCGCCACATGGCCGAGGCCGCCGCTGCCGATCACCACGGTCCACGAGCCCGCGCGCAGCTTGTCCGATGAGCGTTTGATGGCGTGATACGGGGTGAGGCCGGCGTCGGTGAGGGGCACGGTGGCCACCGGGTCGAGGTCGCCGATCGGCACCAGATGGCGCGGCGAATCGACAATCAGGTACTCGGCGATGGCGCCCGGGGCACCGAGTCCGGGCGGGAAGATCCCCAGTTCGGCGGCTCGGGAACAGTAGTTCTCCAAGCCCTGCGCGCAGAACCAGCAGTTACCACAGCCCCACGGGCCGTAGACCACGACATTCGTGCCGATATCGACACCCCGGACACCGGCGCCCACGGCGGCGACCCGGCCGGCGCCCTCGTGCCCGAGTGTCAGCGGCAGTTCGATACCGAACATTTCCGGCGGATTGTTCATGACGAAATCGTCGGAGTGACACACGCCGGCCGCGGTCACCTCGAGGAGTACCTCACCGGGGCCGGGTTCGGGTGTGGGAATCTCGCGGACTTCCGGTTCCGCCCCGGGGGTCACGTATTGCAGAGCCTTCATAGCGCCTGTCCTCTCCCTGAACATAATGCGTACGGGTGGAGCGGGCCTTGCTGATGGAACGGCTGGGATCAGGGTAGTTGGCGCACGGTGCCGACCGGCGCATTTTGCGCAGCGCGCACGGGTGCGGCCGCCTGACGCGCACGCAGATGCACGAGCCGCGGCGCGGACGCGGCAAAGGCTGCCGCGCGCTCCCGCCCCGTCCGGTGCAAGTGTCCTCGGGCAGCCGCGCGTGCCGGGGCGCAGGCGAGGACCGCGGCCGGCGGGCTTGCGCACATATGCCTGGGGCGCAGCCCGACACCGGGTGCGCTCGTTTACGGCCGGTGCCGAAGGGCGGCAACCGGTGCGTCCCGGCCGCGTACCCGCAGCGTCGGGCGACGGGAGTGGGTGTCAGCGGCGGCCGGGCGGGCGGATACCGGTGTACCAGTCGAGGAGCGCGGGGTCGTCGACGGCGCTGCGTTCCACCACGCGCGCCGGGTCCGCACCCTGGAACAGGCGTTTGATCGGGACCTCGAGTTTCTTGCCGGTACGGGTGTGCGGGACGGCCGGTGCAGCGAGGATCTCGTCGGGGACATGGCGGGGCGAGCATTCGGTGCGGATGACCGTCTTGATCCGGTCGCGCAGCTCGTCGGTGAGTTCCGCGCCCGGCGCCAGGACGACGAACAGAGGCATCCAGTAGCCGCCGTCCGGTTGTTCCGCCCCGATGACGAGGGCTTCGGCGATCTCCGGCAGGCGTTCCACCGCCTGATAGATATCGGCGCTGCCCATCCGGATCCCGTGCCGGTTGAGGGTGGAATCGGAGCGGCCGTGGACCACCACGCTGCCGTGGCCGGTCCGGGTGATCCAGTCACCGTGCCGCCAGACGCCGGGGTAGGTGTCGAAGTAGGCGTCGTGGTAGCGGGTGCCGTCGGGGTCACGCCAGAAGTAGATCGGCATGGACGGCATGGGGGCCGTGATCACCAGTTCACCCACCTCGTCACGGACCGGCCGCCCTGCCTCGTCGTAGGCGTCCAGCGCGACCCCCAGGTACGGCGCCGACAGTTCACCCGGCCACACCGGAACCGTGCGCACCCCACCGGCGAAGGCCGACACCACATCGGTGCCGCCGCTGATCGAGGCGACCGGAACACCACCGGCGTTGTCGTGCAGCCACAACGAGGAGGCCGGCGGTAAGGAGGAGCCGGTGATGCCGATGAGCCGCAGCGCGGAAAGATCGTGGTCGGTCGCCGGTACCGAACCGGCTTTCATACAGCCGAGCACGTAGCCGGGACTGGTTCCGAGCACGGTGGTGCCGGTGCGGGCGGCGATCTCCCACAGGGTGTCCGGCCGCGGGTGCGCGGGACTGCCGTCGTAGCAGACGATGGTCGCCCCGGTGAGCAGGCCGGCGATCTGGAAATTCCACATCATCCAGCTCGGGCTGGTGTACCAGAGGAACGTATCGTCGAGCCCGATATCCGATTGCAGCGCAACGGCTTTGAGATGTTCCAGGAGCACGCCGCCGTGCCCGTGCACGATCCCTTTGGGCAGCCCGGTGGTGCCGGAGGAGAAAACGATCCACAGCGGATGGGAGAAATCGACCGGTTCGGTCGCGGGCAGGGTGTGCCCGGCGGGGTCCGCGGCCACCGACCACGGCGTGCTGTCCGGAATCTCGACACCCAGCCGCGAAACCACGATCGTGGCGCGCAGTGTATCCAGCCCGGCGCGCAGCGCGGCGATATCGGCGCTCTTGTCGTGGGCCTTACCGCCGTAACGGTAGCCGTCGGCGGTGACGAGCACGGTGGGTTCGAGCTGGCCCAGCCGGTCGAGGGCGGCCTTGGCCGAATAGTCCTGACCACAGGCGCTCCACACGGCGCCGACCGCCGCCGTACCCAGGAAGGCGATGACGGTTTCGGTGATATTCGGCAGATAACCGATCACCCGGTCACCGGGCCGCACACCGAGTTCGCGCAGCGTACCGGCGAAAGCGGCCACTCCCGCCAGCAGGCCGGCCCAGGAGGTTTCGGTGATCTCCCCGGAGTCCTCGGTGACCTGCAGGATCGCCGGCCGGTCGGTACGGGCCTGGGTGATCACCCGGTCCACATAGTTCAGGGTGGTGCCGGGAAACCATTGCGCGCCCGGCATCCCGGTGCCCGACAGCACCGTATCCGGGGCGGGACCGAGGTCGAAGTACTCCCACAACGCGCCCCAGAAATCGGCGAGATGGTCCACCGACCACCGCCACAGGGCGTGATAGTCCGGAAGCGTGGCACCTGTCCGCGCCTCGACGAAACGAGCGAAATCGGTGACCCGGGCATCGGCGATATCCCGTGCACTCGGCACCCACTGCGGTTCCACCGCCCCAACCTCCTGTGCTGTGTTTGTTTTGCGCCGCCTGCGGCGGCGCGGGTTTCGGCCCTCTTGGTCCCTGCTGTCAGCGCTCGACACTCGCGGCTGCGCCGCGTCGCATCGAGCGCTGACAGCAGGGACCAAGAGGGCCGAACCCCGCGCCGCCCCCGCGCGCGCCAAAAAAAAAAAGAACAACAAGTTGGGGGGGTGGGACCCCAGATGGTGCCGCATGCGCGAGATAAACCCCCAACCCCGGAGAAC
>NZ_JARWPM010000435.1 GCF_029869215.1 Nocardia carnea | reverse complement strand
GAGCGCGGCGGTCCACAGCTCCGCTCGCACCCTGCCCTTGACCGATGTAGGCCGCAACGGGAGATCCTCGGTCATCGCACCCTCCACCGGACCGTAACCATAGAGGTTGCCGGTGCTCACGAGGACCGCACCGGTGTGCTCCGCGGCCCGGATCATGGCCGCGCCCAACGGCGGCCAGTCGGTGGCCCACCGGTGGTACGCCGGTCCGGCGCAGTTGTACAGGGCCACCGCCCCGCGGGCATGGCCGGCCAATGCCGTGGCGTCGGTGGCGTCCGCCGCGCGCAACCGGATCCCGTCCTGCGCCGGACCGCTGCCGCTGCGGGTGATGACGACCACCTCCTCGCCCCGGTCCGAGAGCAGTCGCGCGAGGGCGCGACCGACCGGCCCCGCTCCGATGATGACGTGAAGTGACACAGCGCCGGCCTTCCGTAGTGAACAGTGTTCTCGAATGCGATCAGCGTAAACAGAAAGCGGCCTCGGGTCAAGAACAGCGTTCTTGTCATGAACTGCCGTTCTCGGGCGTGTCATACTGGCGAAATGTCCGCCACCTCGTTGCGCGCCAGAGTGCGTTCGGAAATGATCCGCGAGATAAAAGACGTGGCGCGGGCCCACTTCGCCCGCGAGGGCGCGAACCTGTCGCTACGCAGCGTGGCACGGGATATGGGAATCGCCGCCTCGGCGCTGTACCGCTATTTCCCGAGCCGGGACGCCCTGCTCACCGCCCTGATCACCGATGCCTACGAAGACTTGGCGGCCGCGGCGGCCGCAGCCGAGGCCGCCATCGAGCGGGGGGAGCTGCGACAGCGCTGGGCCGCGGTCTGCCGCGCGGTCCGTGCCTGGGCCCTGGCTCATCCGGCCGAATACGGCCTGCTCTACGGCGACCCCATTCCCGGATACGAGGCGCCCGCGGAGACGGTGGAGCCGGCCGCTCGGGTGCTGCTCCTGCTCGTCGATATCGTCGACGACGGCGCTCAGCGCCTGATGCCCATACCGGACGATCTTCCCGGAGAGGTCCGCAGCGATCTGCGCCGCCTCATCGAACAACGTCCGGGCACGATCTCGGAGGCACGGCTGGACCGGATCCTCGCCGCATGGACCCAACTGTTCGGACTGGTCGGCTTCGAGGTCTTCGGCCGGCTGAAAACCGTCATCGAGAACCCCGCCCCCTATTTCGACCACCACATGTCCCTCATGGCCGATATGGCAGGTCTGCCGCGCTGACTCGCGGCAGTCCGTTCGGCGACGACGATCGGGATCGAGCCGGAAGCGTTCGACATGGTCTTCGCGCGCGTCGGCGCACTCGTCCATGAACACCGTGTCGGGCCGTCCTGGCCGCACTACGCCGACGCGGAATACCCACGCGAAATCCGCACGGGCGGGCCCGCATATAGTCCGCGCGGCCGCCGTCTCCGTCTACTGCCGCGGGACCGGCCGGCCAGCCCGCCCCGTCGCGGATGTCGCGCACTTTCCGGCCTGCCCGATGGCGCGGTCAGCGGAAGGCTTCGGCATGGACTTCGGCCCATTGCCGGAACGTGCGCGGCGGGCGGCCGAGAATCTGTTCCACGGTCGGCCGGACGATGGATTCGTCGATGGCTCCGTCGGCATAGAAGTCGAAGAAGGCGTCCACGTATTCCACGGGTGTGTTCTCCAGCATCTGGGCGCGCGCCGCATCATCGGTGAGTTCGACGCAGGTGAGATCGCGGCCGGTGGCCTCGGCCAAGATCGCCACCTGCTCGGCCGGGGTGAGCGGTTCCGGCCCGGTGGGCCAAAGAATCTCACCGTGATGGGAGTCGGCCCGCAAGACGGTGGCGGCCACCGTGCCGAGATCCAGTGGATCCAGAGCAGCCGTGCGCACCCGCGGGAACGACACCCGGATCACATCCCCATCGCGCAGCTGCGGCAGCCAGCGCAGCGCATTCGACGCGAACGCGCAGGGCCGCAGAATGGTCCACGCCACCCCGCCCTCGGTGGTCTCCTGCTCAGCGGCCATCATGTAGCGGGTGATCGCATTGCTGGTGTCACCGGTAGCCGCGGAAACACCGGAAAGCTGCACGATGTGTTCGACACCTGCCTGCGCGGCCACCTTCGCCACACCCGGGTAGCCGGGCAGCAGGAACACCGCGCGCACCCCATCGAAGCGCAGTGTCTCGGGCGCGGTGAGATCCCCGGCCACGACCTCCACTCCGTGCGGCGCGCCCGTTCCCGAGGGATCGCGCACCAACGCTCGCACGGGTTCGCCTGCTGCCGCCAGTGCCTGCACGACTTCCGCGCCGACATTGCCGGTCGCTCCGGTCACCAGAATCATCAGATCGTTCCTATCGTTTTGTTGTCGGTGAGTTCACAGAGTGCGCTGGAAGTGCGCGGCGACAGCGTCGAGGGCGATGGTGACCTGCGGTTCCTGGTCGTAGAAGTCGAACTGGGTGCCCACGGTCCAGACGATATCTTTGGGTCCGGCCAGCCCGGAGTGGAAGCGCCGCGCCCCGTCCGGGATGGCGGCGTCCTCGCTGTGCACGAGGATAGTGGGCTGGGTGATGTGCGGAGCCAGCGCGATGGAGTCGTAGGTGAGCCACTCGGCCCACGCCATGACCGCGAAGCGGTTGGGCCACGCCGGAATTCCACCGCGCGCGGGGTTGAGGTAGAAGTCGATCTCGTAGGGCATGGCGGCACGGTCGTCGGTGGCGCTGACCACGGGCACGTAATCGATCTCACCGGTCTCGTCATAGCGCGAGCGAGCTTCGCGGGCCAGCGCCAGCTTTGCAGCCACCGCCTCGCTACCGCCGTAGACCTGCTCACAGACCGCGGCGTCGTGTAGCCATGGCGCGACCAGTGCCAGGGATTTCACGGTGGGGTCGGTGGCGGCGTTGCCGGACATGTACATCGCGGCCGCGCAGATGCCGAGCGCACCGAGCCGGTTCCCGTCCACTGCCGGATGACCAGCCAGGAAGGCGACCGCGTTGCCGATGTCGCGCACCTTCCGCGCCGGATTCTCGACATCACGTGGTTCGCCCGCCGATGCACCGAAGCCGGAGAAGTCGAACGACAACGCCGCGAACCCGCGCTCGGCCAGGCGCTGGGCGTAGCGGTCGGCCATCAACTCCTTGACGCTGGTCCACGTGCCGGCCACCACCACCCCGGGCGCGGTACCACCGTCTGCGGGCAAGAACAGGTTGCCGACGAGTTCCACACCGTCGCTGTCGAATTCGACCTTGATCACCCTAACTCCTTCTCAGAAATGACAGATCGACGCGGATCTCATGGCAGTAGGCCGCGATTGCCGGCGCCCCAGGTCGCGGTCATCACCACGCCGCTGATCTTCCAGGCGCCGCAGGCGCGCACCAGATCGAAGTGGTAGGTGCCGGCGAGCGTCCACAGGCAACCACCGACCGCATCGGACTTGCGATGGGTGGCCTGAAAGGACGCGGTGCACACCGCCCGGTCACCGTCCACGGTCACCAGGTGATTGCCGAGCAGGTGCTGAGTGGCGTCGAAACCGCCGAGGGTTTCGCGCCAGGCGGTCACGATCTGCGCGGGGGTGACCGTAATGGGCTCGCCGCCGTCGAGGCTCGTGTAATCCAGCCTGACGGTGCCGTCGAAAATGGTTGCGAGCTCGTCCCATTCACGATGGTCGGCATGCCAGGCCATACGCGTGCAGGTGTCGACGACGTCCAGGCGATCCGTGATCCGGCTTTCGGGGTTCGCGGTCACCGGATGACCTCGGCGCGCACTCGCTCATTCGGGGTGGCGATGTCCCAGAAGCGCACGGTGCCCCGCGCATTCCGGTACTCGCCGGTGCCGCCGGTGATGGCCATGTCGAGCGGGCTCGCGCCTCTGGTCCAGGTGGACTGCATGGTCACGGATCCGCGCTCGAGTTCCATGGTGATCAAGCACTGCATCAACACGTGATCACCATCGATATGCAGGGTCTGGCAGGAGCCGCCACCCTGTCCGACTCTGCGCCCTTCTTGTATCGCGTTGCCGGAGTAGACGTCCATGTCACCGAGGCTCGGCCCCGCCGGGCCGAGGTCGAGAGCCTCGTACTGGGTGTTCTGCACGTGTAGTTCGATGACTTCGACCTGTTCCGTCGCCGGTTCGTCCGTCTCGTCTCCGCCCGTGCCACAGCCGCCGACAGTGCCGGCGATGAGCGCAACGGCCGTGAGGCGCATGAGGGCTGATGTGGTGCGTTTTTCGTTGAGGTGCATTCGAGCTTCCTTGTGTTCGGCCTGGTGAAAGTTCTTCATGGACGCGGCTGCTCGACCCAGCCGCGCTCGACCGCCCAGTCACTGGTGATGTCGGCGGTGACGGGCAGGGTGAGCAACGAGACAGCAGACAGGACGACGAGCAGCCCGATCGACGCGGCCCATTCGCGCCCAGTGGCCTGCGGCCGATCCGCGGTATGTCCGCCGGCTCGCCGCCCGGCCGGCCGCAGCGCCCACGACGCGACGGCGAACGCCATGAACATCAGCGGCGGCGCCCAGGACACAGGTTCTTCGCCGAGTGCCAGATACGACACCGCGGCGCCTGCCCACATGAAGCAGACACCCGCGTATGCCCACTCCTTGACCAGCCCGAAGCCGGGGACTGCGATCGCGAGCGCGGCAGCGACGTGGCATACGCCGAGGATGTAGGCGAAGTAGTCCGGATATCCGAGACGGACCAGCTGGTCTTCCATCCAGTCGATCGTGAAAAGGTCCCACGCCGCTCCGGCAAGCAGCTCACCGAGGATGACGAAGGTGGTGGCCCAGTAGGCGATGCGGCGGGCCCGGCTACTGCCGGTTGGTGCGACGGTGACCGGCTTCTCGTCGGTCGCGCGTTCTCGGGTGTCGGTCGAAGTCTGCATGTCGAATTACCTTTTATTGGTGGCGAGGGGGAACGTGCGGTGTCTGTGTCATCGTTTGTCCGGCCGGGGTGAAAGACCGGTTCCCTGCTGCCGAGTGAGCCGGCGTGGCACTGCCACCGAGAGGAGCTTGTCCGGATTGCGGATGGCATAGATATTGGTGATCTCGTCGTGGGTGATCTCGATCAGGAACACCCCCTCCAGGTGGTCGCCGCGGTAGGCGACCAGCGCAGGTGCGCCGTTGCAATGGATCGTCTCGATCCGCAGGCCCGGCAGTGCCCGCCCCTTGTGGAATAGGTGCACCAGGCGCGCGGCCACCGTCTCCGCGCCGACCACCGGATGGCGTGCCGCGGCGGCCTTGCCTCCACCATCGGCGATGAGGGTGGCGTCCTTCGCCAGTAGCGAGAGCAGCCCGTGCAGATCGCCGGTCGTGGCCGCCGTCATGAACTGCTGGGTGATCCGGGCCGTTGTCGCGGTGTCGGCGGGTTCGAACCGCCTGCGCCTGGACTGCACGTGCTTGCGGGCCCGGTGGGCGGCCTGTCGCACCGTCGCAACGGATTTGCCTACCGCGGCGGCGATGTCGTCGTGCGAGAAGCCGAATACCTCACGCAGCACGAACACCACGCGTTCGTCGGGTGTGAGTGTCTCGAGTATCACGAGCATCGCCATGGACACCGATTCGGCGAGCACCACGTCGGCCGAGGCGTCGTTCTCGTCGAGCAGCACGGGCTCGGGCAGCCAGGGGCCCACATAGTCCTCCCGCCGACGCGCGCTGGCCCGCAACGTGTTCAGCGATTGACGGGTCACCAGCCGCGCCAGATAGGACTTGGTATCCCGCACTGTCGCCAGGTCGACTTCCGCCCACCGCAAGTAGCTGTCCTGCAACACATCGTCGGCCTCGGTCGCCGAGCCGAGTACCTCATAGGCGATCGTGAACAACAGCGGCCGCAACAGGGTGAACCGCTCGGCATGTTCGTCAGCGGTCACGGCGACGTGACACTCTGTGCTGCGGCCGGCTGCATGGGCCGGGTGCCGCCCTTCGGCCAGATCACGGAACCGGGTTTGCGGGCCTCGCGCCGGATCTTCGACACCCCGAGCTTGCAGGTGAGCTCCTTGATCGCCGCGCCGGGCCGTCCGCCGATATAGGCCTTCACCGGTCTGTCATCCTTGCGGGCCAGTTGCCGGACGCCGCTACGCCGCCCCAGACTGACGCACGCCCCCGAAAACGCCACACTGAGCACTGCCGGCTCGGTTCCGGCGAGTCGGCTCAGCACCGTGTCGACGGCCTGCGCGCCCAGTGGCCCGGCGGCATAGGAACTCATCCGCAACGGCAATCCCGACGGCGCCGCGGCATCGCCCGCCGCGATGACACAGTCATCGTCGAGACTGGTCAGCGTCTCGTCGGTGAGCAGCCGCCCGAGCGAGTCGGTGCGCAACCCGCTGGCCCGGGCCAGATCGGGCACACCGAAACCGGCTGCCCAGATGGTGAGCGCGCTCGGCCGCACGGCACCGCCGCCGAGGAGGACCGCGTCCGGACCGACCTCGGCCACCTCATCGTTCTCGAGCACGGTGACACCGTGGCTGTGCAGCCACGTGGCGATGGACCGGCGCCCGGGTGCACCGAACGTCGGTGCCAGGGTGCTGCCGCATATCAGCGTGACCGTGCGGCCTTGTTCGGCCAGTTCGGCTGCGGTCTCGATGCCGGTCAACCCGCCGCCGACGACGGTGATCGAAGCGTCCGGCGGCACCTCGTCGAGCCTGGAGCGCAGCCGCCGGGCGAACTCGAATTCGGCAACGGAGTAGGCGAATTCGGCCACACCGGGCACCGGCGGCGTCGCCCCGGTGCTCCCGACCGCGTAAATGAGATAGTCGTAGTCCAGCTTGGGCCCGGATGCCAGCTCGACCGTGTGGGCGGCGGCATCTATGCGGGTGGCGCTGTCGACGACCAATCGGACCTCCTCGGCGAGGAGGGTGCCGTAGTCGACCTCGGCCCCGCCGGTGCCGGCCACGAACTGGTGCAGTCGCACGCGGTCGACGAACTTCGCACGCGGATTGATCAGTGTGATGTCCACGTCCGCGCGCATCCGCAGCCGGTTGGCCGCGAGTGCTCCGGCATAGCCACCGCCGATCACGACAACCTTGTTCGATGTGGTGTGTTCAGACATGCCCCCAAGACACCGCAGGACGCTGAAACGTGACACGACACGATGTGAAGTGGCACATACCGCCAACCGGCTTCGGCCGAGTTCGTGGAAGCCGCCATAGCGCATCGCCGGCCGTACCAGCTGGTCGATAGGCCGAGCCCAGTGATGCGCACTCATAGCGGATGATGGGCGGTGGTTGGCGGTTGCTGTCTCGAAGTGCCGAGCGAGAACAACAACAGCGTCACCGAGATCAGCACCCCGACGGCAAGGACCGCGAGCAACAGGTTCGCGTTCGCAGGGGCGGTGTGCGTCGCGAGATGGGCACGATAGCGCAGGTGTATCACGAGGTGCGCGACCGACCACACCGCGTACGAGCCCAGTCCGCTGCGCACGGCCAGCGGGCTCGCGGCCACGGCTGATGCCGCGAGGGGAATGGCGAGTGCCAGATTCATCGCCCCGTAGTCGAGCAAGAGGTGCGGATTGTAAGGCATGCCGAGATTGACCCAGGAGACGGAGAAGAACCGTTCAGGAGCGGCCAGGATCACGACTCCCAAAACGGCGGAGACGACGGCGAAGAACACCAGGCCCCCGCGCGCCACCCGGCCTCGCACGCCCGTCACCGCGACGCCCGCTCGCGCAGGAACTCCTCGAATGCGAGGGTGCCTCGGGGATTGTCGGGTACGAGATTCCAGCCCTCCGCGTAACCACGCGCGATCCGGCCCGGCAGGTGTGGCGAAAGAATCGGCCGTCGCCGATGCACGACCGAGCGGTAGATTTCCGCCAGCTCGCGCAGGCTGTAAATCCGCGGCCCGCCCAGATCCGGTGCCTTTCCGGCGGGAGTGTGGACGGCCAGCTCCGCCAGGCGGCTCGCGACCGTCCCGATGTCGATGGGCTGGAATCGGAACCCGCCGGGAGCGAAGGTGACCGGCAGCCACCGCTGCACATCGAACATGGTGGCCAGCAGATCGTGGAACTGAGTGGCGCGCAGGTTCGTCCACGGCAGCCCGCTACCCGAGATCACCTCCTCCGCCGCGAGCTTGGCGCGGTAGTAAGGCAACGGGATCCGGTCCACACCGACAATCGAGATATTCACCAGATGCGGCGCGCACCCGGTGCGGCGCATCGCATCCACGAGCCGCCGGGCCGCCACCACATCACCGCGGCCGTAGGTGGTGGCACAGTGCACGACCGCATCCACTCCCTCGACTGCCTCTGCGAGCCCGTCTCCCGTACGCAGATCCCCGACCGCACGCCCCGCTCCAGGGGTGCGGCTCAGCACCCGAACCTCGCGCTCCCGATATTTCAATCGTTCGACCACGGCCCGGCCCAGTTTCCCGGTGCCACCGGTGACCAGCACTGTGCTCATCATGACCCACTTCCTCGCGACGAAATGCGTTCATCGGTTCAGAACCGGACACAGCTCCGGAATGTGACAGGTCGACGTGACTGTGATGCACCTCTCACATCCGGCCTCGCCTAACCTCGTAAGCAATGGACTCGCCGGAAACCGCCGACGCCCGCCGCGCGTCGGTCTTCGAAGAGCATCGGCCGCGCCTGTTCGGTCTGGCCTATCGCCTGCTCGGCTCGGCTGTGGACGCCCAGGACATCGTGCAGAGCGCCTATCTCATTCTCGATATCGACGCCGCGCATTCACGCCAGCTGTACCACCGCGCCCGCGCGCATCTGGCGAGTCGGCGACGCGTTTCGCCGCAGACGATTCCCGGCATCGCCGGATGGTCACCGAGTTCCTGGCTGTGGCCGCCTCGGGCGATGCGGCGAGACTGCACCGCCTGCCGGCCGACGATGTGGTTGCCTGGACCGACGGCGGCGGCGCGACCGCGGCCCACCGCCCTATCCTGGGCCGCGAGCGTGTACTGCGCTACCTGATCGGTATGACCCGCCGCCCTGAGGCCTCGCGTATCACCCTCGACTCCGCAATGGTCAACGGCGAACCCTCAGTGCTCGCCTTCGACGGCGACCGTCTCGCCGCCGTCATCACCATCGAGCTCACCGACTCCCGAATCGGGACCGTGCACATGATCGTGGCCGAAGCCAAGCTGGCCTTTGCCGCCGCTACCGTCGATCAACTGACGCCCGGCGTACCATATTCAGCGAACTAGTGTTCCGCGCCTGAAATGGTTGTCCAATAGCAGGATTCGACCGAGGCGAGGACGTGCCCGCTTCGGCATCGACCGCCAAACCACCAGCGCGATCCTGCATCGTCATAACATCCCCGTGCGGCGACGTGGCTTGTCCCCGAACAAATCGCGCAAGCGATCGACCGCTACGAACGGGGCTGCTCCCGGACCAAAGTCGCCAGGCATCTCGCCGTCGATCCGACCACAGTTCTGAACCGCCTGGGACAGTATAGAAATCGTGAGCACTGCTTCCATTTGCACAGAAATGGAAATCTCCAGCTCAATGCCTCTTTTGAATCTGTAGTTTCCCGGCGTCGGGCAAGTCTTCGGCGGCATAGTTCCTCGCTTCCCGAAGCGGCGGCGTGGTGCTGGACAAAGACCAGCTCGCTCCGGTGTTGGAGGAATCGGTCATGCGCCGGCTGACTGGAGACCCGTTCGATCGGGACTCGGACATCTATCGCGAGCTCGTGGCGCCCGGGATCTACGACAGCCTGATCCGAACCGGCCTGACCGTGGCCGCCCAGCACCCGGTGGTGCTGGACGCCCCGTTCTTGTCGACTGTGCGCGCGGCAGGCGCCGCAGGGCTTCCGTTGGGAGTTTTCATGCGGCAACATGCCGAAGCCGAGGCGGATCTGCCGGTGGTGACCGTGTGGATCGACTCTGCTACCGAGCAGGTTCGGCAACGGATGATCGCGCGGGGTTCTGCCCGCGACGCACCCAAGTTGGCGGACTGGACCGGGTATCGGTCCGGTGTTCTCGATTCCGGAGTTCGGGAACTGGCCCGCACCGTGTGCGATCTCGTGATCAACAACTGAGCCGGACCCAGGTCAGCGCTCCGGGCCGGTACCGGTGAGAAGCGGCAGCAGCGAGTTTATGACCGCGTGGATCACTCGCGTCTGTTCGGGTGATGCTGCAGTCAGTGGCGGGCGGACTCGCGTCGGGAACCCAGACAGCCGAGTCGATAGCGCTGCTTCAGCGAAGGCGATATCGCTGATCGGCAGCCATTTACGGGCGTCGGTATAGCGATCGAATTCGCGTTGCCGAGTCCGGGCACGCTCGACAGCGCCGGTGATCACCGCCGCAGCGACCGCCACCGGTAGCTCGACAACCGGTCCGCCGGCCCCGGCGACCACCCCCGCTGCGCCGATCTCCGCGATCCGGGCCCCGATTCGGTCGTCACCGAGAAAGACGCGGACGTCGGGGCCGATCTGTTGATACTCGTGTGTCAGAGCGCGGTCTTTCCCGGAGTCCTTGATCCGGTCAGCTGCGGAAACTCTTCCGCCGGCTGCGCGGCGCGGCGACGGGCACTGTCGCGATATGCGGGGCGTCCCAGCGGTCCAGCATGACAGCCGTGCTGTACGCCCGGATCGCGAGAAAGGCGCCGTGGCCCAGCGAGATCTGACCCGTCTGTCCCGCGAGCAGATTCAGCCCCGGTGTCACACCCTGCATCTACTGTCGCCAGTGTGGAAGTAGCACCGAACCCCTTGCCCGACGAATCCCTCCTCCAGCTCCCGGCTTCCTGGAAGGCCGGTCGGCTGAGGAGCAGACGCGCTCTCCCCTCGGCCGGCGCGACTGAACTGTGGCGCGCCGAATTGCAGCAGCACCGCTCGAGAATCGACCTGGCCATCGAAATCCCCGAGAACGCGGAATTCGCGAAGGCCATGCAGGCATATCTCGACGGCGAGCCCGATCCGCTCGGCGCTGCCGCCATTTCGATGATCCTCCACGACCGAAGCCGTCGGGAAACGCTAGAGGGCAGCACCATCGATGCCTGGGAACTCGAGCACGGCCTTCCGTTCGCAGCGGCCGCAGTGGTCGAGGAAGCCGGACTCGCGTACGAGGAGCACTGGCCGTTCCGGAAATCGCCGCGCTGGCGCGAAAGCACCGGGCTGCTGAAACGTGCTGTGCGAGGCGGGGTGGTAGGCGACTGGGAGTACCGCGTCACCGAGCGGCTTCGAGGCGCCATCGAGGCGTGCGAACCCGCGGTCTACAGCGAAGTCAGAGCAGCTGTCGCTTCGCGCCTGCACGGTCAAGCGCTCCTGGAACGCGCTTCGTTGCTGTTCCCGGCCGAGGATCAGTGGATCGCCGACGCATGTGCGGGATACATCAGATACCAAGGCGCGACAGACGGTGGACTCTGGCCGCTCATTCGAACCACCGACCAACTCGAGGCGCTCGATGGGATCGCGCTCTACCCGCGAGAAATCGGGGCTGCGAAGCTCGGCGCGCTGATGGCTCGACTCGGCGTCGACTGCCTGCCCGCCTTGGTGGCGACGCTTGACAACGGTTGGGAGCCCGACACCAAAGGCCGACAGGCGGTCCTGGCCGCGATCGCCATGCTCCCCAGTGATGCGGCGGTGTCGTTCCTGCTCGACCGTATCAGCGATCGGTTCGTTCTAGCGGCGGCCTGTGCCGCCGCCCGGCGATTCCCGGTGCGGATGATGCGGGCCGCAGCGGCCCGAGATCCGGTCGCAGACCCTGCCGGGCGCGAGTACTTGGCGGCCGTGCTCAGCGAGGTGCCGCAGGAGTGGTTCGACCCTGCATTCGCGCAGCTCGGAGAATCCGATCAGGCGAGAATCAAAGGGCTCGTGAACGATCCGGACGCGCTGCCGGACGCCGCTGCGGAATCGCTGCCGGCGCTGCTCGTGGCGCCGCCGTGGCTCGCAGATACCCCGAAGTCGAGTCCGACCGTGATCCGGGGCCTCCGCGTCGAAGACGATCCGAAGCTGGAATGGGCCCAGGGAGAGAAGCAGCGATTCGCCGAGTGTGCCGCCGAATCCGAGCCGAGGGGCATCGTCCCGAGGTGGGATCTCATGGCGGAGCATGTCTCGCAGCGTTACAGGTCCGACTATGTCTGCCAGATGCTCGCCTATGGGCCTTCCGAGTTCGCCGATCCGCTCCTGGAGCGGTGGACGGGCGAGCTGAAGGCCCATAGCCGGGAGGAGGCCCGGTCGTTCATCCACGCGATGCTGCTTCGCTACGGGAGCGCGGTCGCGGACCGAATCGTCGAGTACATCGCGGAAACTGGGCGAGAGGGCGATTGCCTGGGGCCCATCGTGTCGATTGCCGCAGCCCGGGCGGCGGCCCACTGGCTAGCGAACCTGAAGGTGCAGCGAGCGGAAGGCGCCGCCTGGCTCGACCGCCATGGGGCGACCGGTGCGATCCTCCTTGTGCCCGATGCCGTTGGAGGCGAGAAGAAACGACGCACCGCAGCTGTGACCGCCCTGATCCATATCGCGGAGCGGCAAGGAGCGCAAACGGTCATCGACGCGGCGGGGCACTACGGCGAGCAGGTCGCCGCCGCGATCCGCGTAGTCCTCGAGCAAGGCCCGGTCGAGACTCGACCGGCGAAGAAGCCTGGCATCGGCGCCTGGGTGAATCCTCGGCTGCTTCCGCAGGTCGCGATCAAGGACCGAACCGCAGCACTTCCCAGGACTTCGGTGCTGCATCTGGTCTCAATACTGTCGATCGCCGAACTCGACACTGCCGACCGCGGAGTGGAGGTGCTCGCTGAGACCTGCGATCTCGAATCGCTTCGAGCGTTCTCCTGGAAATTGTTCGAGCACTGGGATTCGGCCGGCGCTCCGGCGAAGGACCGCTGGGCACTGGACCAGCTCTGCTGGTTCGGTGACGATGAGACCGTGTGTCGACTCGCACTGCTCATCCACGAATGGCCGGGTCTGAACCGCCATCACCATGCGGTTGCCGCGTTGCAAGTGCTCGGCAGGATCGGCAGCGAATCGGCGCTCCTCGCAATGCAGAACGTCGCCCTCCGTGCGAAATTCAAGGCAATCAAGGCGGAGGCCGGAAAGCAGATCGAGGTCATCGCCGCTCGGCTCGGGCTCACTCGGGAGCAGCTCGCGGATCGGCTCGTGCCTGATTTCGGGCTCGGGGAAGACGGTGCGCTCGTGCTGGAATATGGGCCGCGGCGGTTCAGGGTGTTGTTCGACGAACAGCTCGAGCCGTACGTCACCGACGAGGACGGGAACCGCCGCAAGAGCCTTCCGAAGCCGGGTGCGAAGGACGATCCGGAGGTCGCCGAAGCTGCGTACAAGCGGTTCGGCGATTTGAAGAAGGAACTTCGGGCGGTTGCCCGCGATCAGATCCGGCGGCTCGAAGCCGCGATGGTCAACGCTCGCAGCTGGAACCGCGAGGAGTTCGAGCGGTTCTTCGTGCGCCACCCGCTCATGCGGCATCTGGCCAAGCGCATGATCTGGCATGCAGAGACCGCTGATGGCCGGATCGGGTTCAGGTTCGCCGAGGACGGGACCTCGAGCAACGCGAACGATGACAAGATCGAACTGCCCGAGAGCGCGGTGTTCAGCCTCGCGCATCCGATCCACATGGAACCGAAGGAACGCGATGCTTGGGGTCAGATTCTTGCCGACTACGAGATCCTGCAGCCCTTCGAGCAGTTGAGCCGACCGATTCTGGCATTCACCGAGGAGGAGCTGTCCACCGGAAGGCTCACGAGGTTCGAGGGATTGAACGTCGAGCCGGGGCACTTGCTGGGGCTGACCAATCGCGGTTGGGTGCGGGGCAAGCCGCAGGACAACGGGACCGAGTTCGGCATGCACTACCCGCTGCCGGGCGGAGGGTATGTCGCCATTGAGCTGGATCCGGGCCTACAGATCGGCATGGGCGCCTCGTACAACGAGACGCAGCGGCTCGACACGGTGTTCCTGACCGATGAGATCGATGATTACTACCGCCGGCGCGGCGGGCATCCGACCGAGATCGACCTCGTCGCTTCGTCGGAGGTCCTTGCGACGCTCGAGCGGCTGCCTACAGTGGATTGATGTCGTGGGGGGGGGGGGGGGGGGGGGGGGGGGGGGGGGGGGGGGGGGGGGGGGGGGGGGGGGG
>NZ_JARWPM010000434.1 GCF_029869215.1 Nocardia carnea | reverse complement strand
TGTCCCGCGCCCGCCGCAGCCCGTGGCCCCGGGGGGCGCGGGGGGGCGGGCGCCCCGCCCGGGGCCGGTCATCGTCTCACGCTTCCCGCCGCAACCGCCATTGCTGCGGGAAACCTTCTCCGGAGGCGATAACCGGCCCGGGCCGGCGAGGCGGCGGGCAGGGGAACGATTTCCGTGGGGGACTGCCGGACGGCCTTTCCGGGCCGGGTAGCAGGAGTCGCCGTCGTTATCGGGGGCCGGCGTTCACCTCCGGTACGCGGTGACGGTGAAATCCACCGAGCCGGGTTCGGGAATATGGGCGGTACCGACGGTGACGGTCGCGGTGAAGCGGCCGACGCCCGGACGGAACAGTGCCGAGCGGCCGTCGTTCATCCAGTGACCCGGGCCGTTCGCCGTCTGCGTCACCGAACCGGTGGCGCCGGTGTCGAGATTGCGCCAGTTCAGGGTGACCGGCAGGGTGCACGGCCCGACCCCGAACATGATCGTGGACACGGTGAACGCGGCGTGCTCGGGATACGCGTCACCGGTGACGGAGGTATCGAGCTGGGCGACACAGGCGCCCTGGGCGAGCGAATACACGGGGCCGAACTCGCCGCCGTCCGCCGCCGCGGGTGCCGCGGTGGCCACCAGCGCCCCTACCGTCAGTGCCGTCGCGGCCGCGGGGAGGGCGAACGCCGTGGTACGTGCTGTCATCGTCACCTCGCTGGGTCGTTCATGGGCTTGCGGGGCCGAGCCTGGGATGGTTTCGGAGCGGTGGTGGTCCGGGTGGGCCTCCGCTCCATCCGTTCGTGACGCGGCCCGACCCTACCAGCGCCACGCCCGGCCGGTGGCCGAATCGGCGGCCCCGATGATCATCGGGCGGCGACACGCCCGGCCCCGCCGGGCACGCCCGGCCGCCGCCGGAGCTGTCGGTGGGTGCGCATAAACTCGCTACACCAACCCCCGCCGAGCCTCTGGGAGGAAGGACAGATCTTGGCCGCCTCGTCCGGATTCGTTCATCTGCACAACCACACCGAGTACTCGATGCTCGACGGTGCCGCCAAGATCTCACCGCTGTTCGCCGAGGCCGACCGCCTGGGGATGACGGCGGTGGGGATGACCGACCACGGCAATATGTACGGCGCCGCGGAGTTCTTCCACTCCGCGAAGAAGGCCGGGATCAAACCGATCATCGGGATCGAGGCCTATATCGCGCCCGGCTCCCGGTTCGACACCAAACGTATCCAGTGGGGCGATCCCAGCCAGAAGAGCGACGATGTCTCCGGTTCGGGTGCCTACACCCATATGACCATGGTCGCCGAGAACGCGACGGGTCTGCGCAACCTGTTCAAACTGTCCTCGCTGGCCAGTATCGAGGGCCAGCTCGGTAAATGGGCCCGGATGGACGAGGAGCTCATCGCCGCGCACGCCGAGGGCATCATCGCCACCACCGGCTGCCCCTCCGGTGAGGTGCAGACCCGGTTGCGGCTCGGCCACGATCGCGAAGCCCTCGAAGCCGCCGCGAAATGGCAGGAGATCTTCGGCCGGGACAATTTCTTCCTCGAGGTGATGGATCACGGCCTGTCCATCGAGAAACGAGTCCGGGAGGGGCTGCTGGAAATCAGCCGCACCCTCGATATCCCGCCGCTGGCCACCAACGACTGCCACTACGTCACCAAGGAGCAGGCCCGTAACCACGAGGCGCTGCTGTGCGTGCAAACCGGCAAAACCCTGTCCGACCCCACGCGGTTCAAATTCGACGGCGACGGCTACTACCTGAAATCGGCCGCGGAGATGCGCGCGCTCTGGGATGCCGAGGTGCCCGGGGCCTGCGACAACACCGTCTGGATCGGGGAGCGGGTCCAGTCCTACGCCGAGGTGTGGGAGCACCGCGACCGGATGCCGGTCTTCCCGGTTCCGGAGGGCGAGGATCAGGCGGGCTGGCTGCGCAAGGAGGTGCACCGCGGGCTGGAACGGCGTTTCCCGGGCGGGGTGCCGCGCGAATACGTCGAACGTGCCGAGTTCGAACTGAGCGTCATCATCGAAATGGGTTTCCCCGCCTACTTCCTGGTGGTCGGCGACCTGATCAACCATGCGCGCGAGGTCGGTATCCGGGTCGGCCCGGGCCGTGGTTCGGCGGCCGGATCGCTGGTCGCCTACGCCATGGGTATCACCAATATCGACCCGATTCCGCACGGTCTGCTGTTCGAGCGATTCCTCAACCCCGAACGCGTCTCGATGCCCGATATCGATATCGACTTCGACGATCGCCGCCGCGGGGAAATGGTCCGCTACGCCACCGAACGCTGGGGTAGCGACCGGGTGGCGCAGGTGATCACCTTCGGCACCATTAAAACCAAGGCCGCCATCAAGGATTCGGCGCGCGTCCAATTCGGCCAGCCCGGGTTCGCGATCGCCGATCAGATCTCCAAGGCGCTGCCGCCGCCGATCATGGCGAAGGATATCCCGCTGTCCGGGATCATGGATCCCGAGCACGAGCGCTACAAGGAAGCCGCCGAGGTCCGCGAACTCATCGGCAGCAACCCCGATGTCGCGAAGATCTACGAAACCGCCCGCGGTCTCGAGGGCCTGATCCGCAATGCCGGTGTGCACGCCTGCGCGGTGATCATGTCCTCCGAACCGCTGATGGAGGCGATCCCGCTGTGGAAGCGGGCGCAGGACGGCGCCATCATCACCGGCTGGGACTACCCGTCGTGTGAGGCCATCGGCCTGCTGAAAATGGACTTCCTGGGCCTGCGCAACCTCACCGTCATCGGTGACGCGCTGGACAACATCAAATCCAATCGCGGTATCGACCTCGATATGGACAATCTGCCGCTGGACGATCCGCCCACCTACGAATTGCTTTCGCGCGGTGACACTCTCGGTGTTTTCCAGCTCGACGGCAGTGCCATGCGGGATCTGCTGCGCCGGATGCAGCCCACCGGATTCGAGGATATCGTCGCGGTGCTGGCGCTGTACCGCCCCGGCCCGATGGGGATGAACGCGCACAACGACTACGCCGACCGGAAGAACGGCCGGCAAGAGGTCAAACCGATTCATCCCGAACTCGAGGAGCCCCTGAAGGACATCCTGGCCGATACCTTCGGCCTGATCGTCTATCAGGAACAGATCATGCAGATCGCGCAGAAGGTGGCCGGGTATTCGCTCGGCCGAGCCGATATTCTGCGCCGCGCCATGGGTAAGAAGAAAGCCGAGGTGCTGGAGGCCGAATTCGAGGGTTTCGAAGCCGGTATGCAGAGCAACGGTTTCTCCAAACCCGCGATCAAGGCGCTCTGGGACACCATCCTCCCGTTCGCCGGGTACGCGTTCAACAAATCGCATGCGGCGGGCTACGGCCTGGTCTCCTTCTGGACCGCCTATCTGAAGGCCAATTACCCCGCCGAATACATGGCCGGCCTGCTCACCAGCGTCGGCGACGACAAGGACAAGGCGGCGATCTACCTCTCCGATTGCCGCAAGCTGGGAATCACCGTGCTGCCGCCGGATGTGAACGAATCGGAGACGAACTTCGCCTCCGTCGGCGCCGATATCCGGTTCGGGCTGGGCGCGGTGCGCAATGTCGGCACGAATGTGGTGAACTCGATCATCGCGGCCCGGACGGAGAAATCGAAGTTCACCGATTTCTCCGACTACCTGAACAAGATCGATGCCGTGGCCTGTACCAAGAAGGTCACCGAATCGCTGATCAAGGCCGGTGCCTTCGATTCGCTGGGCCATCCCCGCAAGGGGCTGATGCTCGTGCACTCCGATGCCATCGATGCCGTGATGTCCACCAAGAAAGCCGAGGCCATCGGCCAGTTCGATCTGTTCGGTGGAATGGGCGAAGACGGCGACGAATCGATATCGTCGGTATTCGATGTGAAGGTTCCCGACGAGGAATGGGATACCAAACACCGTCTCGCCCTGGAGCGGGAAATGCTCGGCCTCTATGTTTCCGGGCATCCGCTCAACGGGATCGATCATGTGCTCGCCGCCGCTGCCGATACCCAGATCCCGGCCATTCTCGAGGGCGATATCAAGGACGGTACCCAGGTCACCGTCGGTGGCATCCTCGCCTCGGTGAACCGCCGGATCAACAAGAACGGCCTGGCCTGGGCCTCGGCGCAGCTCGAGGATCTCACCGGCGGTATCGAGGTGCTGTTCTTCCCGCAGGCCTACTCCGTGTACGGCATGGATGTGGTGGAGGACGCGGTGGTGCTGGTGAAAGCCCGGGTCTCGATGCGCGACGACCGGATCTCGCTGATCGCCAACGACCTCGCGGTACCCGATCTGTCCGCGATCGGTGTCGCGAAACCGCTGGCGGTGACGATTTCCACCCGGATGTGTACCCGCGACAAGATCAGTGAACTGAAGCGGGTGCTCACCCGCCATCCGGGCACCTCGGATGTGCACGTCCGGTACGTGGGCGCGCGGGAGAAGACCACCCTGCTCAAACTCGACGACAGCCTCCGGGTGGAACCCTCCTCGGCCCTCATGGGCGATCTGAAAGCCCTGCTGGGCCCGGGTTGCCTGGCCTGAACCGGAAAGCGGTGCCGGGCTCCCCGCCGACTCCACGAGCTGCAGTCCGCGCCGCCGGCCCCTCGCCGGCCCGGCCGCTCGAGTCGGCCTGTGTGACTCGGCCACGCGTCGGGGCTCGTGGACGAACTTCTCTCGAGGCCGGCCACCTCGAGGCTGCCGGGGAGAAATGATCTGGCCGTAGGCACCACCTGCCAAGGCCCAACGGGAGCGGCTCCCGAACGATCGTTGTCGCGAACCTTCAGTGCCGGCGGAAACGCCCAGCCGGAGGGGGCCCCGACCCGGTCTCGTTACCAAGGTTTCGAGACCGCAGCCGGCGCGTTCGGACTCTGTGGTAAATCGCATATCGCGCTCACCGGGCCGGGCGTGCCGGGGTCAGCGTCTGGATATCCCGGTGATCAGTGTTTTCCCGTGTTGGGTGATGGTCGTGATCTTTTGTCCGTAGCGGATCGGTTCGGGGTCGTCGGGCCATTGTTCCTGCAGCTCGATGTCCCATACCGTGTTGTTTTTGTCTGCTGCGGTGATGTACACGCAGTACCGGACGCCCTCGGGTTGGGAGTCGATCCCGGCTTGGATCGTCTCCCGGTCGGGCACCTTCGCATCAGGTGTGGTGAAGGTGCGGGCCAGGGCTGCGTCGCGTTCGACGTAGTAGCTCCATTCGAACCCGAGGATCGCTTGCTGCGGGCTGCTGTGGTCACCGGGGTCGGCTCCGATAGTGATCGACCCTGATCTGGTGCGGGTACACCCTGCGGTGGCGTGTGGCCAGCTCGCCGGCAATGCTGTGGTGCTCGCCGGGGCCGTTGTCGTCGGTGCGGGGCCTGCAGGGCCGGCGGTGGGAGTTGATTCGTGGGTGGTTGTCCGGAGGTTGAAGGCGACTATTGCACCGATCGTGGCGACGGTGGCGGCGACAGTTGTTGTCCAGACAGCGGTCCGCCACCACCATTGCCGGCTGATGGCATCGTGGTCGTCCGGGTCCGGGTATGGGCGCAGGCCGAGGCCGCGCTCCCGCTGGGTGGGCGGGGCGGGTTCGTCGTCGGTATAGGCCGGCAGCTCGTCCTCGAGTATCTCGTCGCCCGCGTCGGTTTCTGCCGGCTGTGGTCGGCCCGCGAGGCGGTGGGGGGAATCGAGCCATTGCGACCATTCGCCGGAGTAGGTGCTGCGGCGGCGTTTATCGCGGCCGGTTTCTTCGGGCGCTGCCGGCGGAGGCAGGCTCGCGTAGGCGGGCAGACCGGGCAGCACGAACGGATTGCCTGCGGGCCGGGTGTTTGCGGGGCGTTCCTCGCCGCCGGCCTCGACTTCGGCAGCACCGGCGTCGTGTTCGGTCATGACGTTTCCAGGACCACCCCAGCCTGTCCTGGTCGCCGGGGCCGGGGGTTCTCCTGGTCCTGCCCGGCACCTGGCCGGGTCGCCGGCGGAACCAGTGCACCCGTCGTCCCCGGCTGGCCGCCCGGTCCGGTCGGGGACGACGGGCTGGGTTCAGGGGTGGGCGGTTCCGGTTCTTGTTGCGGTTCGGGGAAAGCGATCACCGGTGGGGCGGTACCGCTGTCCGTGGTGTCGTTGTCTTTCTTGGTGGCCGGTGGATTCTGGGTGGGTGCGCCGCCGTGCCCACCGAGCAGCAGGGGCCCTGTACCCGGTTTGTCACTGGTGCCCGCGGGCGCGGTGGTGGTACCGCCGGGTGATCCCGGCGAGGTGCCCTGCTCGCCGGGCCCGCTGGCGCCGGCTGCCAGGGTTGATATGGCTTGTTCGGCCAGCTTCGCTCCGGTGTCGATGCCGTGTGTGGCTACCTGCACTACTCCGTCGATGACTGTGGATCCGATCTCGACTCCGGCGTCGAGCGCGACTGTGCCCAGTTGTACGCCGGCGGCCAGCGCGGCCTGCTGCAGTGCGAGCTGCGCGATCTGATGCGGATCCAGGCCTGCCGGGATCCCGGTGCCGCCGCCGAGCGCGGCCCGCACCGAAGGGTCCGCGGCGAAACCGTCGGGCACGGTCACCGTCGCCGCGCCGGGGCCCCGGTCCAGCGCCCGGGTGCGGCGGGTGTGGTCGTCCATCTCGTCGCGCGCGTAGCTGACCTCGCTTACACCGTCGCGGATGGACTGTGCGGCGAGGTCGAGTACCGCGTCGATGTCGCTTTGTGATTGTGCGGCGGCCAGCATCGGCTCTGCTTTCGCGCGGAAGTCTTCGATCACCGAGTCGAGGCGGGTCGCGGCGGTGTTGCGGGTGGCGTAGGCGTCGTTCAGCAGCGTCGCCAACGCCGAGTGGTGGTCGGCCAGCGCGACGGTCTCACCCTCGGTGCGTGCTGCTACCGGCACCGCGGCCGGGGCGGTGTTCGTGGATTCCAGCAGATACCGACCACTACGACCCGGCGCTTCGGCTGCCGCGGTGTTATCGGCTGCCGCCGTCAAGGCCGCCAGCACCTCGGTCGGGGGGCTGCCGTCACCGAGCGCGGCGCGTAGATCCAGCAGTGGTGCCAGCAACACCTTCAACAGCGGATGTTCCGTGGCTTCATCGGTTTTCGTGGCCGGCCGCATCACTGCTCCCCGGTGTCGCCGGCCACAGCAACCGCGGCCGCGTTCTCGGTATCGGTGGCGGTCAGCGCTTGTCCCTGCGCGACCACGGTCTGCCCGTATGCATTGAAAAGGGCGCCGGCGGTCCGGATCGTCGCTGCCTGGGTCTGCGCAGCCGCGGCGAACGCCGCCGCGAATTCCGCACCGAATACACCCAAACCACTCAGCGGTGTCGCCGCGGCGGTATCGGCATGCCCGGCCGCGGCATCCAGCAGGCCGGCTACCGCAGCGGCGGCGTCCGCGAAGCCGGCCGCAGCTTCCGAATCATGAGAAATAGCTTCAGGCATCAGCACACAGCCCCCTGGTCTCGACGCAAAGTGCAGCTCACACATTACGGTGGCACCGCCGAAGCTGCGAACTACTGCGGCAAAGTCGCGTCGCAGGTCCGCGGCCCGCGCATCCCAATTCCGGCGTGACCCATCCGGTATTCTTCGCGCGTCGCCACGAAGCCCGACTTCCATCCCGAGCACGGGTACGACCGAGCAGTCGAGCTCGCTATCGCCTTTCTCGACCGTGCCGATGCCCGCGGGACGATCGTCGTTGTCCCCCAAGAGGTCCCCTCACCTAGCCTTGCGGCTACCGGCCTGCCCGACAATGTTGGCCACGGGGCCGGTGCGATGCCCTGGAATCTCATCGCGGATGCGAGATCGTCCCGGCTCCTGTAGCGCCTCAGCGATGAATCAGGTCGTACCCCCCACCGGACTGACGGCAGAACCAGGTCTTGCCCAGCCCGTCATTGCCGAATTTACCCACCCCGTTCGCGACACAGGCTCCGTGGGTGGAGTAGTGGCCAACGGTGTAATCAGCCGCCGCCGTACCGGCCGCGCAGAACGAGAAGGTAGCGATCATCACCCCAGTGATCAGATACTTCGACATGGCGGGAGCCTACAGCGTCAGAACGCTGTTCCACCCCTGAAATATACTGGCCGCTACTCGGATTCGCTGACAGCGAGGGTATATAGCGGCCGGAAGGCCATGGCTGTGTCCACAGCCACCAGCGCCCCGTTTCTACCCGGTACCGGGGCTGCACTGTACCGGCGGGGATGGAAAGATGGACCGGGATATCCCCGCGTCGACCAGTGGAGCTCGAGAAAATGTCTGCATCAGAAGAGTTCTCCGGTACGCCGGGTCTCGGAGCGACCTCGTCTATGGACGGCCTGGGCCCGGTGGAAATGGAAGCGCCCACCCAGGACCTCATCGTTGATGGCGTACTCGACACGTTCGTCACCACCGGCCCCGATTCGATGAGCGTCTGGACCGATACCGACCTCGACGGCTACGCCGACCAGGTGAGCGTGGTGGAGAACGACGGCGACTACTCGGCGTGGGAATACCACCGTAATCCGGATGGGACGGGCGAGTGGCGGCAGACCGATCAGGGGACGATGGGCGAGTGATCGCGGTGCCTCACGCGGAGTGATTGCGCCGATGCCCGTGCGGGCTGGTCGAATCGGGTAGGACGAGCACCGCAGGCCAACCAGGGCGCCGTCGAGCTGTGCAGGGTCGCCGGCAACGATGCCGAGCGTGAGGCGCCGTCGGCATGTCTGGACTACATGCGCGCCGGCGACCCCTCACGCTTGCCTACCTGGACCGGGTCAGCTGCAGCCTGCAGAGGAACGCGACCAGGAGCTGTACAGCCCTCCTCGGCCGGACTCGGTCACCACCCCGCGGCCGACATTCGCCGGCTTCGGTGATGAACATCGGGCTGCACATACTCACCGCGAAGAAACACGCCCTGAGTCGGATACGGCGGGCAAGATACCGTGCTCGGCACTGCTGCGGCGGGCAAGATACCGTGCTCGGCACTGCTGCGGCGGTGGTCTTATCGGCGCGAGGACCGAGCGACCAGGGACTTCCTCGGCCGCGCTGTCGGTCCGGCGACGTGTCGCCGGACGGCGCGACCCGCGTGCCGTCGATGTTCACGGCGGCTGTCCCGGCCGCTGGGACCGACCGGGGCGCCGGCGGCTGTCCCCGCGGATCGGGGGCCGGTTAGGGAGCGACGGCGCCGAGTGCGTTGGCGTTGGATTCGTCCTGGTTGCCGAAATCCGTAGCGACCGCTCCGACGCCGTCCCCCACCCCGTTGACCGCCTGGTTCAGCAGGTTCAGGCCGGTCAGTCCTTCCTCGGCACCCGGCTTGTAGTTCTCGGCGAATTTCTGTCCGATTTCGTCGCCGCCCCAGCATTCGCCCTCGGCGTTGATCACCGCGAGGGCCGCGTTCACCGCGCCGGCCACTTGGTCGGCCACCTGGGCGATGGCGGGCCGGGCCGCTTGCAGGGCTTCCTCGTCGACCTTGATCTCGCTCATTTCCCACCGCCCAGGTAGCCGCGGTTACGGAAGTATTCGTCCTCGTCCTCGGCGTTCATCGGCTCCGCGGGTGCCGGTGTAGTGACCGGGTCGGGGAACAGCGAATCGACCACGGATTTGATACTCGGCATCCCGGGCGCGATATCGGGCAGGTCGGGAACGTCGTCGGCGAGTGCCGCGATCGGTGCCCACGCCTGCTGGGAGACCTCGGTGGCCTGCCGGGCCGCGTTCTGCACGGCCTCCAGGATCGAACGACCCAATTTCTCGGGAGTGGACCGTTTGAACGCCTCCGGCGTGAGGTGCACGTCCACCGGGACACCGGCGGTATTGGCGTCGACGCGGACGAGATTGTCCGACGACCACGCCGTTACGGTGGTCGAGGCCAGCCGCTGTTCCACCGCCGCCATTTCCGCCCGCTGCCGTTCGAACGTGGCCATCAGCTCGTCCACGCTCTCCCGCAGGATCTCGCTGGCCGCCTGGGTGGCGGCGCGATCCTCAGTGCTCATCCGGTCGCCCTTCCGTTACGCGTCGGGTTCTTTCTACCTTCGACGCGCCCGCCGGCCCAATGGTTCCCGGCGCGGGGCCCGGAAGGAATCGGTAGTGGCCCGGATCGGGCCGACAGTGCCGTGCCGCCGGCCTCAGCGATTCCCGCGACGAGGCTCGAGCGGCTGGGGAGACCTTCGAGCAGCCGAGGAGACCGCACTCAGGATGCTGTGGCAACCCCGAGCGATTGCGTATCGATGAACGCTGGGCCTCGGCCCTTGAACACATCCAGATCGCGGAGGCGGAACCCGCTGGACCGGATGATGGCGGCGATATCCCGGTTCAGATGGCAGCCGCCGGCGATGCGCTGCTGGAGCGGGTCGAGCCGATGCTGCCAGCGCTGGACCGCGGGGTCGGGGGCGAGACCGTGTTCGACGAAATGCAGGGTGCCGCCGGGCACCAGCACGCGGCGCAGTTCGGCGAGGGCGGCGTCGATATCGGGAATGGTGCACATCGTCCATGTCGACAGCGCGGTATCGAAACTGTCGTCGTCGAACGGCAGCCGCTGCCCGTCCAGACCGGCCCGCTCGACCGGTACCCGGGCCGCGGCCAGCCGGCCGGCCGCGAGCTTCCAGCCGAGATCGGCCGGTTCCACGGCGCTCACCGAGGTGACGGCGGCGGGATAGAACGGGACGTTGAGGCCCGACCCGAAACCGAGCTCGACCACCCGGCCGGACAGTCCCGCGCACACCCGCTCGCGCAGCGGCTCGTTCTGCTTCATCCCGCAGGCCACGTTCACGATGCGGGGTACGACGTGATCCCGGTACATTCCCACGACCTCCACTCTTGCACCCGGCGTGCTCGATCGCCAGGGGGGAACACCCGGATCCGTTATCCTGGGGCCGAGTCAGGGAGGCCGTTATGCCCATCAGGTTCCGTAAACGCACATCCTTCGGACCGCTGAAGTTCAATTTCACCCAATCGGGTATGTCCTCGTGGGGAATCAAGATCGGCCCGTGGTCGTGGAATTCCCGGACCAAGAAGAACAGCGTCGATCTGCCCGGCCCGCTGAGCTGGCGCCAGCGCTGAGGTTCCGGGCCCGTTACAGCGGGCGCAGCTCGATCACCGCTCCGCCCTGCTGCCAGGTCTGGTAGAGATCGGCCTTGTTCGGGTTGCCGGCCGCGTCGAAGCCGATGCCGTTGTACCGCGCGTTGGTTTTGTTGTCCCGCGCGACGACCTCGAACAGCCGCATCACGTCCGCTTCACCGGTGTGCACCAGCGGGTCGAACTGTTCGGGCCCGCCGCCGCGGGTAATGGTGACCGGTGTCCCCGGCGCGAGGTTCTTCACCCAGGGCCGCATCGAGGTCCCGATCAACAGCGCATCGCCGTGTTTCGTGTACGCGACCGGAATATCGTAGGCCCGCCCGGTTTTCCGGCCGACGATATGCAGGGTCAGCAACCGTTTGCCCACCACCTTCGACAGGCCCGGGATACGCAACAGGGTGCGCACGATCCGGTTGGTGCGCACCTGGCCGGCGCCGGGCTCCTGGGGGCCGCTGGTACTCGGTGTGCCGTAGGGGTTTTGCTCGCTGCTCATGGTTCCCAGTATGGTCGCCGGCCAGGCGCCGCGTGCGCCGGCGCATCCACGTTGTCGTCACGGGATCGGTTGGTGCCTGGTACTTTCGGTGCGGGCGCGGCGGAAATGCCCCCTCCGGAAGTTACAGGACCTGGTCGAGGAAGCGGCGCAACCGGGGTGTGCCGGCATTGTCGAACAGTTCGTCCGGGCTGCCGGATTCCACGACCTGGCCGGCATCCATGAAGACCACATGGTCGGAGACGCTGCGCGCGAAACCCATTTCGTGGGTTACCACGATCATCGACATACCGCCCGCGGCGAGGTCGGACATCACCGCCAGAATGCCTTTGACCAGTTCGGGGTCCAGGGCGGAGGTGGCCTCGTCGAAGAACATGATGTCGGGTTTCATCGCCAGTGCCCGGGCGATCGCGACGCGCTGCTGCTGTCCGCCGGAGAGGTTGGCGGGCCGGGAATCGGCCTTGCCGGCCAGGCCCACCACCTCGAGCTGTTCCAGTGCCAGCGCCCGCGCCTCGTCCTTGCTCAGCCCGCGCAGCTTCCGCGGCCCCAGCGCGATATTGTCGGCGACCGTCCGGTGCGGGAAGAGATTGAACTGCTGGAAAACCATGCCGATACGCTGGCGCAGCCGGTCGGGGTTCTCGGTGAGCACCGATTCGCCGTCGAGCAGGATATCGCCGGAGTCCGGTTCGTAGAGCCGGTTCAGCACCCGCAGCAGCGTGGACTTACCCGATCCGGACGGCCCGATGACGGTGGTCGTCTTCCCGGCGTCCACATGGATGTCCACGCCGCGCAGGATCTCGTTGTTGCCCAGGCGCAGCCGCAATCCGGTACCGGTCAGTGAGGAGCTCATCGGTTACCCCCGCCCTTCCGTGATGGTCTGCTGCTCGACGGGGTCGATCGGCTGATCGGGCCGGCCGGTGCGCATCCGGCGGTCGATGTAGTTCACCAGGTGGGTGAGCGGGATGGTCAGCAGCAGATACACCAGCCCGGCCGCGACCAGCGGAGACAGGTTGCCGGTCTGCGCGTTGAGATCCCGGCCGACGGCGAACAGTTCGCGCTGGGTCGCCAGCAGGCCCAGGAAATAGATCAGCGAGGAATCCTTGATCAGCGCGATGAACTGGTTCATCAGCGCGGGCAGCACCCGGCGCACGCCTTGTGGGATCACCACCAGGGTCATGGCCTGCCGGTAACCGAAGCCGATCGCCCGGGCCGCCTCGAGCTGGCCGGGTTCCACCGATTGGATTCCGGAACGGAAGATCTCCCCGATATAGGCCGAGGCCAGCAATGCCAGGGCCACCGCGCCCAGCCAGTACGGATTGTTGCCGGTGATCCCGCTGGCCACCGGTCCGATCCCCAGGCCGATGATCAGGATGATCACCACCGCGGGCAGGCCGCGGAAGATATCGGTGTAGACCCGGGCCGGCCAGCGCAGCCACCGGGTCCGCGCGATCCCCGCGACCGCGAGCAGCATGCCCAGAAGCGTGCCCAGCACCCCGGAGACCACGGCCAGGATCAGCGTATTGGGCAGGCCTGTTCTGAACAGATCGGGGAACGCCTGCCGGTACAGCGACCAGTCGAAGAAGGTGTCGCGCAACTGTTCCAGCGTAGATTTCGGTGCCTGCTGCGTCTGTTCCTGCGGTCCGCGTTCGGCGGCCAGCGCGGCGAAATCCGGGAGTTGCGGGGCCGGTGCGGCCTTGGAACCGGGTTTCCAGCCGGGCGGCAGTTCCCGGGGCACCCAGTCGCTGTAGAGGCGCGCGTAGGTGCCGTCGGCGATCACCGCGTCCAGGCCGGCGTTGAGTGCGTCGATCAAGGGCTGGTTGTCCTTCGCGACCGCCCAGGCCGCGAAATTGTCCAGGCTGAACGAATTCTCCACCACCGAGGTGGCGTCGCCGGGCGCGATCGCACCCTCGGCCTGTGCGGACGGGGCCACCCAGGCATCGACCTGACCGGTCTTCACATTCGCGTAGGCGGTGTTGTAGTCGGGAAACTTCACCGGGTCCAGGCCCAGTTCGTTGACCACGTACTCGTCCTGCACGGTGCCCTGCACCACCGCGACCCGCGACCCGGGCCCCAGATCGTCGAACCCGCGTACCGGGCTGCCGTCCTTCACGACCAGCGAGAAATAGCCGAAATCGTAGCCGTTGGTGAAACCGACCTGCTGTCGCCGCGCCTCGGTCGTGGTGATGTTCGACGAGCCGACATCGAATCGTTTCCCGGCCACCTGCGCCAGCAGCCCGGCGAATTCGGTGCCGGAGAACTTCACCTGCAAGCCGAGTTTCGCGCCCACGGCCCGCAGCAGTTCGTTGTCGAATCCGGTGAAACTACCGGCCGAGTTCACGCAGATACTGGGCGGTGCGTCCGAGAGCGTGCCCACGCTCAGCACGCCGGGCTGGATCAAGCCCAGCCGCGCGATATCCACCGATTCGACCGGGACGGTGGACGGGGTGGTGTACCGGTCCTCCGACCCGCCGCCGGGCGCGCTGAGTTTCTCCGGGGCCGCCGACGCGGCGTCGGGTCCGGGTGGCGCGCACAGATCGCGGGCGGCGGTATCGCCGCCGTCGCCACCACCGCACGCCGCCGCGAGGAGTGCGACGGCGAGCAGTAGCGCCGTGAGCAGCGCACGGGACAGTCTGGCCATGATCGACAACCCTAGCTTCCGGGCGCAATCGGTCCGGGCACCCGGTGGGCGTGTGATCGCGCCCACCACCGCAGCCGGGCTCAGCCGGCCGCGAAGAACGTGCGGGGCACGTCCACCAGCATCGTGTGCAGTTGCCGTTCCTCGACCCCGCGATCGAGCACGTAGGGGAAGACGTCGTCGAACAAGTGGGTGTAGTGCCACTGCGGCAGCACGGCTGCGCGGGTCGCCGGTTCGATCCAGTCGATGTAGCAGCTGGCGTCCTGGGAGAGCACCATGCGTTCGGCGTAACCGCGGCGCACCATCGCGATGAGGGTATCGGCGCGGGCCTCGAAGGTGGTCCACAGATTGATGCCGAAACGGTCCATGCCCAGGACGAAACCGGCGTCCGCCAGCGTGGTCAGGTAGTCCAGATCGGTGGTGTCGCCGCTGTGTCCCAGCACGATCCGGGCCGGGTCGACACCCTCTTCGTCGCACAGGACCCGTTTCACCTCGAAACCGGAACCCGATTCCGGGTGGGTGTGCACGGTGATCGGCACACCGGTCTCGTGGTGCGCCCGGGCCACCGCCCGCATCACCCGCTCCACCCCGGGCGTCAGCCCTTGTGCGTCGATGGCGCATTTGAGCATGCCGGCCCGGACGCCGGTGCCGGCGATACCGTCGCGGATATCGCCGACGAACATATCCACCATCGGATCGGGCACCTGGGTACCCACCAGGGGGTCCAGTGCCGGACCCCGATGGTGAAAATAGAACGGCACATCGTCGTAGGTGTAGAGGCCGGTGGCGACGATCAGTTGCACCGGTACGCGCTGGGCGATCCGGGCGATGCGCGGAATGTAGCGGCCCAACCCGACCACCGTCGGATCCACGATCGTCCGCACCCCGGCCTCATAGGCGGCGGTCAGCTGCCGGACCGCGTCCTCGATCCGCTCGTCCTCCGAGCCCCATTCCTGCGGATAGTTCTGCTGGACATCGGAACTCAGTACGAAAATATGCTCGTGCATGAGGGTGACACCGAGGTCGGCGGTGTCGACGGCACCGCGGGCGGTGTGGATCGAAGGCACGGAAGAACTCCTGGACGAGGGCAGCGCGACAATGCGACGGGTGTGGGGTGCGGTCCGCGACACCGTCGAGCGGGACGCGGCGGAAGCGTTGCCGGCGGGGATATCCACCGAGGTGGGCGCCGGTTCGGCGGGGATGGTCGAAGCTTAGGACGCCGACCGCGGGACCGGCCATGTTCGGGCCGCATGAAAGCGTGGACCGTGTTTGTGCGCGGCGCACAGGACCTACCCGGCGCGGTATCGCCAAAGGTGGTCGCGCTGTACCGGGACGGCCGTTTCGCCGGAGCGCGGGTCAGGGCCGGCCCGCCTCCGGTCGCAACACCGCGGCGCCGAGCAACTCGGTCGCCTGCAACGCCAGCCGCGGATACAGATCCCCGCCGGGGGTATCGGCATGCGGGCCGATCATGTCCAGTGCCTGCCGGACGCGGTACTGGACCGTATTGCGATGAACCGCCAGCCGGGCGGCGGCCGCGGTATAGCTTCGGTTGACGGCCAGGAACACCCCCAGCGTCTCGCGCAGCCAGAGGTTGCGCTCGGTGTCGACCGCCAGTTCGCCGAGCTGATCGGCGACGAATTCGCGCAACGTCTCGGTGTCGCCGGCCAGCAAGGCGAGGGCCGAGACGTCCGCGTGGGCCAGCACGCGCGCGCCGTGGTCGCCGCTCAGCAGGGCGAGCCGGCGTACCCGGTCGGCCTGCGCGGCGGTGCGCCGGAAACCGGCGAGGCCGGTGCCGTAACCACCGATGGCCACGCGCACCGGCAGGTCCCGGGCGGCCAGCACTCGTTCGATCGCGCCGGCATCAACGGCTGTTTCCGACGACCACGCGAACCATATCCGGATTTCGTGATCGTCCACGGGCACCGTCAAAGTCGCCTGCGCGCGGCCGAACTCGGTGGTCAACGCGGTCCGGAGCTGGTCGAAGACCGTCCTGGCCGTCGCGGGATCGAGGTGCGGGTCGGTCCACGCGCCGAGCGCGAGATGTCCGCGGGACAGGGGGTAGCGCAGGTACTGTTCCGCGGTGCCGGTATCGGTGGCCGTGCCGTCCAGGAGCCGGGTCACCCATTGCCGGCGCAGTCCGCTCCGGTTGCCGGACCAGCGGTCGCGTTCGTCTTCGTAAGCGACGCCGACCTGCTCGCAGACCCGGTCGATGTACACCGACGTGCGGTTGACGATATGCACGATGGCCGATGTGGTGACCGGACCGCCGCCACCGAATTCGATCGCGTACCGCATCCCGGTGTCCAGGAAACCGGCCTGGCCGACCCGGTACGCGCGGATCATGGCGGCGGCCGGGACATCGCGCTGCGCGAGCAACCGCGCGTAGGCCAGGGCTCGTTCCGGCGCCCGGACATCGTCCTCCCCGGCCTCGTTCTGCAGGAACTGCAGGACTTCCATCAGGTTGTCCGTCGTGCCCGCTTCCATCAACTCCCGCAGCCGCTGGTCGCGGTCCAGAACCGGCAGCTGGGTGCGCATCAGTTGCGAGAGTCCGTCGATGAACTGATGGCGATCCCGGAGGAATGTCTGTGCGACCAGCCCGACCACTTCTCCGGTGCTGTGCGCCGCCCGTTGTTGCTCCACAGGCGGTAATGATCGCGCGCCGGGGCGGGCAGGTGCGGCCCGGGCGGCCCGGTGCCCGAGCGGCCGCGCTCCTGCGCCGGCCCACTCGAACCGGTGCGTGCGGTTAGAGTCGGTGCGCACGCGGAAGGCCGGTGTACCGGGCATACGCGGCGGAGTGGTGGCAGGGCAGACAGGTCGCAGGGCAGGCAGTGGTGAAGATTTCCGCCGGGGCGCCGGGGTGGTACGAGGCGTGCAGCGCAGCAGAACGCGCGGCGACGGCGGAGCTGGCCGCGACCCGGTGGAAGTGGTCGGTGTGCTGGGCGGCGCTCGCGGCGCTGGGGGTGGTCCTGACGGTCGGCGCGATGGTGTCCGGCGCGCTGGCCGCGCTCGCCGCGGAACCGCCGATCGGTGCCCTGGCCATCGCCCTGTGTGCGCTGCTGCTCGACGCCGGCCTGCTCACGGTGAACGGTTTGGCGTGGCAGCAGGTGGGGTTGATCTTCGCCGGAGCCGCCCCTTCCGAGAGTGTGCGCCCGTACGTGTGGCTGCGATGGGTACCGGCCTCGCTGGTATCGCTGTTCGGGACGGTGGCGATGCTGGCCGCGGGGGTGTATCCGCTCTCGGTCTACGGGGACCACGGCCTCGGCGGACTGGGCCTGGCCGGGTGGTTCACCGCGGGCGCGGCGGTGCTCTGCGTGACCTGCGGACTGGCCACCTTGTGGTTGAAAGTGATCCTGCGGCCCGTGCGCACCGGGCGTTGAAGCCCCGCTCGGGTGCTCGGGCCGGGGAGCTGCTCAGTTGAGCGGGCTGCGGCGTTCCAGCAGTACCGCGTCGCGCCAGCGACCCTCGAAACGGCCGATCCGCTCGCGGATACCGACCGTGCGGAATCCCGCGGCGTGGTGGACCGAGATCCCGGTCCGATCCTCCGGGTACAGCGTGGTCTGCAGGGTTCGCAGACCGGCGTCCTCGGCCGCCATCACCTGCTGTCGCAGCAGTGCGGTGCCGATACCCCGGCCCTCGAGGTCGTCGGCGACCATCACGCAGCTGTCGGCGATATCGCGGTAGAACTCGTGGCCGGAAACGGGGGTGAGGGCGGCCCAGCCGGCGATCCGCCCGCGGGTTTCGGCGACCCAGCGGTGGTCCGGCAGCCACTGCGCGTCCAGCACCTCGCGATCCGGGGCCTCGGCGCCGGACATCGCGGGGTAGGCGGTGCCGCGGGAGGCGTAGACGGCCCGGACCGCCGGCCAGTCGTCACCGGTCATCGCGCGGACCGTCACATCGCCGGGCGGATCGTCGGGGCAGGTGGGCTGCGGGGTCAGGATGCCCATCACGGCGTCGGCGGTATGCGGGAGTTCGGTGCACCGGCCGGGGTTGATCGTGACCAGTGTGGCGGTGCCTTCTTTGTGCACCGTGACGAACCCGGCGTCGGTGAGTTTGCGGACGTGGTGGGAAACGGTGGGCTGACCGATACCGAGTGCTTCGGCGATTTCGCCGATATGGATTCCGGCGGGGCTGGTGGCGACCTGATGCAGTAACCGGACCCGGGTCGGGTCGGCCAGACAGGAAAACCAGCCGGCGTAAACGGTCGCGTCGGCGACCGGGAGCGCGTCACCGCGCACCTGGTCCCGCACGACCGGCGGTTCCAAGGAGGTCATGCGGCCCACTATAACGAGGGAAATATCCGTTTCGAGAAATTTGCCGTTTCCGATGTTTATCGAGTGTCTTCGATATTGGCGTGGGAATGAATTCCGGGACCTTTTCGCGCCTTTGCGGTAATGATTTCGTTTCCTGATACGGGAATTATCTCCGCCTTGTCGAGCGGATTTCGGGATTCGGGGCCGGCCGCGCGACGAGCGGTCCCGGGGCCGGGAGCGGTACGAGGGCGCCGGCCCGGGTGTCCCGGACAATTACATTCCGGTATCGCGCGGAGTTGCCGGGTGCCGAGCTCACCGAGCCGGTCCGGGGACGGTGCGTTCGAGCGCCACGCTGTCAACCGTCCGGGACGGCGTTGCCGGAACGTGCCGAATGACCTTACTGTGTAAGGATGAGCAGCGTCGCTTATTCCGGCACCGCCGGAGCAGAATTCCGGCGGCTGACGTCCGCCTTCACCCGGGTCTACGGTGGCCGGAAGGGTGTCGGTGCGGCGCTGGCGGTTTACCGGCACGGGGAGCCGATCCTCGATATCTGGACAGGGGAGTCCGCGCCCGACCGGCCGTGGACCCGCGATACCGGTGCCATGGTCTTTTCGGCGACCAAGGGTATCGCCTCCACGGTCGTGCACCGGCTGGCCGATCGGGGGCTGATCGACTACGACGCCCCCGTCGCCGAGTACTGGCCCGAGTTCGGGTGCAACAAGAAGGATTGCATCACCGTCCGTCAGATCCTCACGCATTCGGCCGGGCTGTCCGGGGTGGGCACGCTGGCCGCGCACGGGTCGGAACTGCTCGATCACGAGCTCATGGCGCAGCGGCTGGCCGCCGCCACCCCCGACCGGCTGCTCGGCGTGCCCGCCTATCACGCGATGACCTACGGCTGGCTGCTCGCCGGGCTGGCGCGGGCCGTCACCGGTTCGAGTATGAAGCAGCTGTTCCAGCAGGAAGTCGCGGAACCGCTGGGTATCGAGGGTATCCACCTGGGCCGGCCGCCCACGGGTTCGGTGACCATGGCCGCGGAAAGTTTCGGTGCCGGTTTCGCCTTCGCCGGCACGCCCCGCGGTTCCCGCCTCGTCTCGCTGTTGCAGAACATCCCCGGTGTACTCGGGGTGAGCAGCCGTTCGCTGTTCATCCCCGGCGCGGAGGCCATTCTGGCCGGCCCGAACCCACCGGTGCTGGACAGCGAGATGCCGGCCGCCAACGGCGTCTGCACGGCCAACGGCCTGGCCGCCATGTACGAACCGCTGGCCTGTGACGGCACGGCCGGCGGGAAACGGTATCTGTCCGGCGCCACCATGCAGGCCATCCGGCGAATCGAACGGTTCCGGCCGGATACCGGGCTGTTCCTGTACATGGGCCCGCTGTGGCATCTGGGTTATCACGCCATGCCGACGGTCGGCGCACCGCGCGGCTTCGGCCATATCGGCCTGGGCGGGTCGTTCGGCTGGGCCGATCCCGACAGCGGGCTCTCGGTGGGGTTCACCCACAACCGGCTCTCGCTGGACATGCTGGCCGTCGATCAGCCGGCGTTCGCCTGGCTGCTGCCGCTGGCGGTGGCCGGTGCCCGGTCGGCGCGCCGGATCGCCCGCAGCGCTCCCCGGAAGGCCGCCGCCTGACCGCACGGGCCGGAAAAGGGGCCGGTCAGGTCAGGTAACGGTAGGCCGGTGAGCCGGGCTCCAGCCGCTCGCACTGGATCGGCGAGTGCGCGATCCGGTCCAGCAGCGGCTGCAGCCCGGCGCGTTCGCCCAGTTCCACCCCCACCAGCGCGGCGCCCGTCTCCCGATTGTTGCGTTTGACGTACTCGAACAGGGTGATGTCGTCGTCGGGGCCGAGTACCTCGTCGAGGAACCGGCGCAGCGCGCCCGGCTCCTGCGGGAAATCCACCAGGAAATAGTGCTTGAGCCCCTGATGCACCAGGGAACGCTCGATGACCTCGCCGTACCGTGAGACATCGTTGTTTCCGCCGGAGACCAGGCAGACGACGGTCGACCCGGGTTCCGGGGCGGCCTCGAAGAGGGCCGCCGCCGCGAGTGCGCCCGCCGGTTCGGCGATGATTCCCTCGTTCTGGTACAGATCCAGCATGGCCGTGCAGACGGCGCCTTCGTCGACCCGCAGCAGCCGGAACGCGCCGGCACCCTGCCGGGAATCGGTGGCGGTGAGCAGTGGCAGCGAGGCGTGGGACACCACGCGGCCGCCGAAACCCGACACCGCGTCGAAGGGCACCTTGCCGATCCGGCGCACCGCGGCGCCGTCGACGAAGGGATCCACCTCCGGCAGGGTCACCGGCGACCCCGCGATCAGCGCCGCGGTCATCGACGCGGCCCCGGCCGGTTCCACGCCGAGGATGCCGGTCTGCGGTGACCGTTCCCGCAGGTAGGTGCCGATACCGGCGAGGCATCCGCCGCCGCCGACCGGCACCACTACCAGATCGGGCGGGGTGTCGAGCTGATCCAGGATCTCCGCCGCGATAGTGCCCTGACCGGCGGCGGTGCGGGTGTCGTCGAAGGGCGGAACCATGGTGGCACCGCTGCGCCGCACATCGGCGGCGGCGGCCGCGGCGGCCGCGTCGAAGGTTTCCCCGACGGCGATGAGTTCCACGAATTCTCCGCCGTGGACCCGGATGCGGTCGCGTTTCTGTTTGGGGGTGGTGGTCGGCACGTAGATACGGCCGGTGATTCCCATCGCCCGGCACGCGAACGCCACGCCCTGGGCGTGATTGCCCGCGCTGGCGGTGACCACCCCGGCGGCCCGCTCGGGCTCGCTGAGCTGTACGACCAGGTTGTAGGCGCCGCGCAGTTTGTAGGAGCGGACGACGGTCAGGTCCTCGCGTTTGAGATACACCCGCGCACCGGTGAGCTGCGACAACCGCGGGCACAACTGCAGCGGCGTGGGCTCGATGATGTCGGCGATGCGTTTGGCCGCGGCGTCGATCTCGTCCGCGGTGAGCGCGGGACGGGCTTCGGGCAGATGGGTCAGCACATCGGACACCCGCTCCATGGTGCCACCCGCCGCCGCCCGAGGCAGCGGCGGGTGGCCTGCACTGGGCTTTCGTTCACCGCGCCGCGCCGGTCGCCACTCGCGGCATCACGGGTGCGGGGTGGTCTCAGCGCGGGGTGAGTACGAAGACAGGAATCTGCCGATCGGTTTTGCGCTGGTAGTCGGCATAGGGCGGGTAGGCCGCAACCGCCCGCTCCCACCAGACGGCCTTCTCCTCGCCGAAGACCTCGCGCGCGGTGTAGTCCTTGGTCACCGGGCCGTCCTGTAGCTCCACCTGCGGGTTCGCGACCACGTTGTAATACCAGACAGGATGCTTCGGCGCGCCACCGAGCGAAGCGACAACGGCGTATTCGCCCTCGTGTTCCACCCGCATGAGAGCGGTCTTGCGGAGTTTTCCGGTTTTGTTCCCGACGGTGGTCAGCACGACCACCGGCATACCGTTCAGGGTGGTGCCCTCGGTGCCCCCCGAGTTCTCGATCTTCTCGGCCTGCTCACGGGCCCAGTCGGACGTGGACGGTGCGTATTCTCCGGTCAATGGCATACCCCGGGAAACGTCGCGGCCGGGCGCGGTTGTTCCCGGAGTGACCGCCGGGCGGCCGGGATGTGTGTGCGGAAAGACAAAAGTTCGATGGACCGAACACCTGCCGCACGGGTAGCCTTATCGGTATGATCGCATCGCGCACTCTCGATCCCCGCGCCGCTGTGCGCCGCGGGGCGGAAGTCGATATCGCGGGGTCGCCCTGGCCGCTGTACAAGCTGGAAGCCCTCGGGGCCGGCCTGCTGGCGCTGCTGGTCGCGGCGCTCGTTCTCGGCTCGGTGCAGGCCGGTGTCCTGCTGGGCGCCGCCGTCGGTGCGGGCCTGTGGACGCGGGGGTGGTGGCGTACCGCGCGCTGAGCCGCGCCCGTCGCCGGATCTTCTGCACATCCGCCCGAATGCGTACTACTGTGGGCCAAACTGAACCAATGTCCAACTTGGTCCGGATCGACCGTCCGGGGCCCCGGAGTACACGCGAGCCGAGATATGAGCGATCGAGTACATGCCTTCACCGACGACGCCCTGGGCGACCACGACGCGGTAGCGCTGGCGGAGCTGGTCCGTTCCGGCACGGCCGGACCGGACGAACTCGCCCAGGCGGCGCTGACGCGGGCCGACGCGGTGAATCCGCGGTTGAACGCGATCGCCTACCGGTGCCCGGCCCCGCGGCGGGCACCCGCCGATTCCGGGGTGTGGTTCGGCGTTCCGGCCTTCGTCAAGGACAACGCCGATCTGGCCGGGCTGCCGACATGTCACGGCAGCGCGGCCATCACCCCGCACCCGGCCGCGAAGGACGATCGGTTCACCGCGCAGCTGCTCAGCACCGGCGTCACCGTGCTCGGCAAAACGACCATGCCCGAGTTCGGTTTCACCTCCACCACGGAATTCGAGAGCAGTGACCCGACCCGCAACCCCTGGGATACCGGCTACACGGTCGGTGGCTCCTCCGGTGGTTCGGCGGCGCTGGTCGCGGCGGGTGTGGTGCCGATCGCGCACGGGAACGACGGCGGCGGCTCGTTGCGGATCCCGGCGGCGTGCGCCGGGCTGGTATCGCTGAAACCCAGCCGGTTCCGGCATCTGGACAATGCGCAGGCGCGGCAGCTGCCGATCAAACTCGTCTCCGAAGGGGTGTTGTCGCGTTCGGTCCGGGATCAGGCCGCCTACCACGCTGCCGCCGAAAAATACTGGCGCAACCCGAAACTCCCGCCCATCGGCCTCGTCGAAGGCCCGTCGGACCGCCTACTGCGGATCGGACTGCTCACCACGGCGTGCAACGGCCGCGAACCCGATGCCGAGACGGCGGCGGCCGTGCACGACACCGCCGCGATCCTGGAAGCGGCCGGGCACACCGTCGAGCCGATGGCCTCACCGGTGGCGCCGAGCCTGGTGGACGATTTCCTGCGCTATTGGGGTTTCCTGGCGCAGATGTCCGGTACCACCGGCAAATTCAGCCACGGCCGCAGTTTCGACGCCGCCCGCCTGGACGCGTTCACGAAGGGGCTCGCCGCCGCGTTCCGCCGGCAGATCCTGGCCACCCCGGGCTCGCTGTACCGGCTGAACAAGGCGCGAGCCGACTACGACGAGGTGCTCACCCGCTACGACGTGATCCTCTCGCCGGTACTCACCCACACCACACCCGAACTCGGTTATCTGCGTCCCGGTGTGCCGTTCGGCGAACTGCTGGAGCGGGTCACGAATTTCGTCGGCTACACCCCGATCAACAATGTCACCGGGTCGCCCTCGATCGCGGTCCCGGCGGGACTCACCGACGCCGGCCTGCCGGTCGGGGTGATGCTCAGCGGCGCCTACGGCGACGAGCGGACCCTGCTCGAACTGGCCTTCCTGCTGGAGGCACAGCGCCCGTTCCCGCGGATCGCCGTGTCCTGACCGGCGGGCCGCCGGTGCGCGACCTCAGCGCACCAGCAGCGCGACCGGCAAGCGTGCGAACAGTTTCTCGGTGCGGGCCCGGTTCTGGAACGTGTGGCCGGTGAGCCGGTCGGTCCAGGACCCGGACGGAAGCTCGAGATAGGTATCGCCCCAGCCGGTTTCGCCGATCGCGACGCTGTGCCGGGTCACCGCCACCAGGATCTCCGGTTCCGAGCCGGCCCGCCCGCGGGCGTAGGCCACCAGTTTGTCGGCGTGCTCGCCGTGCCCGAACACCGGCGTATAGCTGCCGCCGACAAAGCATTCCGGCCGCTCCCGGCGCAGCCACAGCGCGTACGCCACCACCCACATCTTCGCCGCGCCGGTGATATCGAGCGGCGGTGTGGTGGTGAGGGTGTGCAGCATCCCGGCCCGGGAGCCGAAATCCACCGGCCGGCGATTGTCCGGATCGACCAGGGAGTCCTCCCAGATCTCACAGCCCTGGTAGATGTCCGGGATCCCCGGCGCGCACAGTTGCAGCAGTTTCTGCGCCAAGGAATCCGACCAGGCATGCGGCGCGAGATCATGGGCGAGATCGGTGAGCTGGCGGCCCACCGGCCCGTCGATCACCTGATCGAGCCACGTGTGCACCGCGTTCTCGAACTCCAGATCCGGCTCTTCCCAGGCGGTGTGCAGGCCGGATTCGCGCATCGCCTTCTCGGCGAACCGGTGCACCCGATCGCGCAATCCGGGCACCGAGGAGGCGGGCCGACCGTCGGCCGGCCACATCCCGAACATGTTCTGCAACAGGAACAGCGCGGTCGCGCCGTCGGGCGGCGGTAGTTTCTCCAGCCAGAGGGTCACCGCGCGGGCCCACATCCGCGGCACCTGGGACAGGATCCCGATCCGCGCCCGCACATCCTCGCCGCGTTTGGTGTCGTGGGTGGACAGCGTCGTCATCGAGGCGGGCCAGCGCAGGGCCCGCGAGGCATTGGCGAGATGGAATTCGTTGACCGTACGGCCGAAACGAGCCGGGTTACCCCCCAGATCCTGCAGCGAGACCAGGCGCACCGCGCGATAGAACAGGATGTCCTCCACGGCTTTCGCGCCGATCGCGGTACTCACCTGATGGAAGCGGGTCCACGCGGTGCCGCATCTGGTCAGCGCTGTCACCAGCACCGACAACGGGACGCGGAGTTCGGCGTTGCGTTTCTCGACCTCGGCGAGCACGGCGCTGATCATGCCCGCCAGCGGGGTGTAGTCGGCCCGGGCAACCGGCAGGAAGGACAGCACCTCGATGGTGGCGTTGGTGAGCGCCATGGTGTCGAAATCCGGTGCACCCGCGTCCTGTTTGATCGCGGCGACCAGCCGGCGGATCTCCGGCAGCAGGATACTTTCCGCCACCGCGCGTTTGATGCGGTGTTCTTTCTCCCCGACCCAGACCCGGTCGCTGCCGTGGCCGGTGATATGCCGGGACAGTTCGGTGAGGATCGGTTCGCCGGCGGGTTCGAGCAGGACCCCGCCGAAATCGGCGAGGGTGTCGTAGCCGGTGGTGCCGTCGATCGGCAGGGTGGGGTCCAGGGGTTCGCGGTTGGCGAGGGTCTTCTCCACCAGCAGCAGCCGGTTGGGGCCGATCAGCAGGCGCAGGCGCTGGAGATAGCCGCTCGGATCGGCCAGCCCGTCGGGGTGGTCCACACGCACACCGTCGATGAGATCGTGTTCGCACCAGGCCGCCAGTTCGCGGTGGGTGGCTTCGAAGACGAGCGGGTCCTCCTGGCGGAGTGCGGCGAGCCCGTCGATCGCCAGGTACCGCCGGTAGCCGCATATTCCGGATTTGCGGCTGACCAGCCGGTAGTGCTGTTTGTCGTGGATGCGCAGTGCATTGTCGCCGTCGGTACCGGGCGCGATGGGGAAGCGCAGATCGTACAGCGCGAGCAGCGGTTCGGGTCCGGAGCGGTCGACGGTGAGCGCGGCGGGGTCGTTCTCGCTGCGCAGGACGGGCAGGGCCAGCCGGCCGCCGACCCCGTTACCCGGGCTCCAGTCGATATCGAAGAACGAGGCGAACTGGGATTTCCGGCCGTATTGCAGGACATGCCACCACCACGGGTTCTGCTGTGGATCGGCAACGCCCACATGGTTGGGCACCAGATCCATGATCAGGCCCATACCGCGGTTGCGCACCTCATCGGAGAGTGCCTTGAGGCCCACCGGCCCGCCGAGGGCGGGCGAGACGGAGGTGGGGTCGGTGACGTCGTAGCCGTGGGTGGAGCCGCGCGCGGCGGTCATCACAGGGGACAAGTAGACATGCGAGACCCCGAGCTGCTGGAGGTATTCCGCAATGGCCGCGGCCTGGGCGAAAGTCAGCCCGTCCGGGCGCAGCTGTAGCCGGTAGGTGCTGCGGACCGGGGTGAGGCGCGGTGCGGGGCGGAAGCGCGGCGGGTCTGCGGGCATACGGTTCTCGGTCGGGTCCTGGGGTGGCACGGCGGACGGATTCTGACCCCGCGATCACGACGCGGGGAGACGGTCACCGAGGATGGTAGGCGTGGTCCCGCCGTCGGGTGGCATCCGGCGATCTCCGTGGTGGCGCACCCTCGGGCAGCGAGTCGGACGCGTGCATGGTCAAGACACTAGCGCGATTGCGGCGATGTTCGGCCGGGGGTCGTTGGCCGAACGCTCAGTCGGCCTCGGCCGCGGCGCGCAGGCGGGACGCATAGCCGGTTCGCCGGGCGATTGCCGCGAGCGAGCCCAGTATCGCGCGTTGCAGCCAGGGCGGTATTCCGGCCAGGTAGCCATCCTGGAGCTCCCATAAGACGGCGAGTGCCAGGGGGTTGCGCGGAATCCGTGACCCGGTGGTGGCGCCCGCTTCGTCGAGCGCGCTCCACAAAGTGAACATCTGCCAATGCCGCAGCGGCGGCCGGATCTCATGGTCTACGACGGTATCGGCCGCCTCGTTCCAGAATTCGTGCACCGCGCGCGCCGGGGCGACGACGGTATCGCCCGGCGCCGCCGAAACTTCGCGGCCGTCGATCCGGAACCGTAGCGCCCCTCTACGGACTGTCCATGCTTCGGCCAGGACCGGATGCCAGTGCGGCCCGGCTTGCCGGCCCGGTTCCGGAATCTCGTGCCTGAGTCGCAGATAGGGGCCCCGCTCGTCGGTGCCCTGCTCGACCAGTGTGACGCGGTGGCCGTTGCGGAACGTGCGGACCCGGGGTGTCATGGAATAATTAGAAAGGTTACCTTCATAATATGTCAACACCGGATTCCGCGTCTCTGCTGAAACTGCTCACGCTCGCCACCCGGGCGGTCGAGGACGAGTTGAACGCCGGATTGCGGGCCGGGCTGGACGACGGCCTGCGGCCCGCGCACTACGCGGTCTTCCGCTACCTCGACCCGGCGGGTTCGCGGGTCGGGGAGCTGGCGCAGGCGGCGGGGATGACGCAGCAGTCGATGGGCGAACTGATCGGTCAGCTGGAAACCGCGGGTCTGGTACGGCGGCAGGTGGACCCGGCCGATCGCCGGGCCCGGCGGGTGGTGTGCACGGCGGCGGGGCATGCGGCGCTACGGCTGGCCGGAGACCGTATTGCCGGAATCGAGCAGCGGCTGCGCAGGGAGGTGGGCGCGGCGGGTATGGACGACCTGCGCGGTCTGCTCGCCCGCGTCGTGGCGGTTCTCGACCGCCCGGCAAGCGGTGGTACGGGTGAGCGGGACCGGGCCGGCCGGGTGGTTCGAGGTGAGTGAACGAACCGCTCGCCCGGTCCGCGGGTGGGACGGTCATCGGCGCGCCTCCCGCGGCCCGGCGCTGCGCCCGCCTCGGATACGGCGCCGCGGGATCCGGGTTCCGCCGGTGAGAGCGTCCGCTGTGGATCCGGTCGGCCGCGGACTCCGGTTCGGAAGTCGACGCCGATCTCGGTAACGGACGCCGGCTCGCCGGGACGCGCTCGGGCGATCGCTTCGGCAAGACAATCGTGCGGCGGCCGTCAGTGCGGTCGATCGCGTGGGTACGGGGCGCGGCGCCGCCGGTTATCCGGTGCCAGTCCGGGCATTCGTTCCGGTGCGTGGCACGGCCGCCGCCCGGCGGAATTACCTTTCCCCGGCGGTTGGGACCGCGCTCGACCTCTGCAGATCGGGTGCCCGCTCACGCCTTGTCGTCCAGCGTGATGTCCGGTCGGTCTCGGGTTCATGTAGCGGTGTGCTCGGTGGGGTGGGGAGCGAACGCCTGCGCCCATTGCCGGAAGGTGCGTGGCTCTCGTCCGAGCAGCTGTCGAGCGGTCTCCTCCTGCTCCCGGACAGCCGAGCTGTCGGGGTCGGCGGCGAACGCCGCGGTGGCGTAGAGGGTTACCGCGATCGTGTCTTCCGGCCAGCCTTCTTCTCGCCAGCGCTGTACTGCCTGCTCGGAGGTGAGTTCGGCCATCGTTACGTCGGTATCGAGAGCGGCTACGAGCGCGGCCAGGCGCTCTCTTGCGGTGACCGTGGTGCCGCTCACGTCGACGGTGCCGTGCAGGTGGTCATCGAGTAGGAGGTTGACGGCGATCTCGGCGAGGTCGTCTTCGTGGATGAAGGCATATGGCGCATCGGGGAGATATTCGGCCACTTCACGGCCCTCCCGGATCGCTGTCACGGTCGCGGAGCCCGGTATCGGGTATCCGCCGGTAACCGTATGGGCCATCACAGCGGTAGGGCGCAGGCTCACCCGTCCGATCCGGTGTCGGTCCAGAGTCTTTTCGAACGCCGCCCATTGCCAGGTTTCCTGCGAGACTCCGTCGTCGAAATCCGAACCATGGGAATCGAGAGTCACGACGCGGCGGACTCGGTTGCGCACGAGCGGCTCGGTCAACTCGCGCAGCCTTTCAAGGGGCGTGCCGGCCAGGCCTGCGAGGAAGAGGCGCTCGACGCCGGAGGCCGCGACCGCGAACGACGTGGGGTCGGTAAGGGCCCCGGTATGCAGGTCCACACCATCGGGCCAACCAGAAGACTCCACGGCGGGGACAAGCACTCGCACCCGCTCACCGCGGTCGTGGAGCAGGTGCGCCGCAGCGCGGACGACGGGGGCGGTGGGAACAGCGCCCGGCATCCGGGAAACGGGCGCGGTGGTGAGCAGGATCAACTCTTGACTCCTCAGGGTAGCGGTGGCTATCCCGGAAGCTACCGAGCCGAGCGAAGGCGTCTCTAGTAGAAATTTCCCCTCGATTTGTCAAGTGCTGGTTCGGGCCGGCCCCAGAGGAATTCCGGGGTCCACCGAAGCCGGACGCGAACGCGCCTTCGTTTTCGCGGAGGGACGCTCGACTGTGGTGGTCGGGTTCACCAGTGCGCGGTGCGGTAGGCCGGCGCGTTTCTGGGGTGTCGCGTGACTGCCTCGACGCCGCCGGCTTTCCGGCGGTGGCCGAGTGTCGCTGGGAGAGTGCGCCGGACGGGTTGCGCCGCGTCGGGTTCTCAGGAGCCGGCAATGGTCTCTATCAGGCTTGCGAAGCTGTCGCTACCGTGGCCGGCTTCGATGCCTCTGTGCGTGAGCGATCTGATGAGTCGGGGGAGTTCGGTGTCGATACCACGCTCTTGGGCGGCTTGGATGAGATGATCCATGAGGGGTGCATCGAGTTCGAGCCATTCCTCGTCGCCGGGGTACCGGCCGTTGTCTATCTGTTGGGCGTAGTCGGCGATGACCGACGCGATGGTGGTCGACATCCAGTGGTTCAGCAGCGGGGTGGTAGCTGTCGCGCGGACCTCTGCGGTGCGCAGCAACGCTGCGCTGTACAGGTATCCGATCAGGGTGGCCCAGGCGAAGTTCAGCATCGCGACGTCGTAGAGCGCCGCCGTGCCGGGGTCCGGTCCCAGATAGGTCGCGCTGCCCAGCTGCCCGAGCAGTCGTTCGTGATGTGTGAACAGTTCTTCGGAACCGCTGTACACCAGCACTGTCTTGGGCTTGCCGACATGTTCGGGATGTGCCATCAGTGCACCGTCGAGGTATCGGCCGCCACGTTCGCCCACCCAAGCGGCCAGGTGCCGGGCCTGCGCACTGGTGCCCGAGGTCACGTTCACCACGTCGCGGGACGTGATGTACTGCTCCGCTCGTCCGAGGATCCGAGCGGCAGCGCCGTAATCGTCGACGCAGACAACGACCAAGGACGCGCCGTCGAGAGCTGCATATAGTGAATCCGCTCGCCGGCGCAGATGAGTGGCGTCGCCGTGCTCGTCCCAGAACGTGACCGCGTTGTCCGTCGCCAGAGCTTCGGCCATCGCCTCTGCTCGGACCCCACGTCCGAGCACCGTCACGGATATCCCTGCGGGTGTACGCATCATGTCTTCTCTCCGCATTGCTGCCCACCGAGACGCGGGCGAAGGGCTTGGTTCGGCTACGCTAATCCTTCACATGCATGTGAGAGTCAAGCCGGAGAACCACGATGCGCATCGGTGAACTGTCGGAGCGGACGGCAGTCAGCCAGCGGCTGCTGCGTTACTACGAGGAACAGGGCCTGCTGGCGCCCCTTCGCGAGCCGAGTGGCTATCGAAGCTACCGCGACAGCGACATCAACCGAGTCCACCGCATCCGCACTCTGCTGGCCGCGGGCCTCAACACTGCCTCCATCGCTCGTATCCTGCCCTGCACTGTCGACACCGATGACGGGCTCGCTGCGGTCTGCCCGGACCTGCTCGCCGATCTGCACCGAGAACGCGACAGGATCTCCGCCGCCATCGACGAGCTCAACAGAGCACAGCACGCCCTGGACGCCATCATCGCCGCCACGAACCGATGAGTCGCCGCCGCCACCGCCGCACCCTGTCATCGTCCGAGCCTGGGAACTGAGCGGGGCGGCGCGATCGACCCGCCCCGACCCGGCGGGTCGACGACATCCTGGTCCCCGGCGAACCACGGGACCGACCGCACGAAGACGCGGAGCGCGGGTTCTGCCTGCCGGACGCCTGAGCCCCCTACGCAGAACGAGACCCGCCGGTTACTACCTGGCCGGGTCTCGCCCGTTCAAGGACCGGAAGCGCTACCGCCCGGCCGGAGTCGGTACCGCCGTCGAAGTGGCCGGCCCCACCGCGGCATGCACGGTGATTTCCGGCGCAGGCGCGCCCGCCGGCGGCGGCGACTCGATCCGGTCGAGCACCGGCGCCACGGTGTCATAAACCGCCGCCGCCAAAGACTCGTCCTTCGCTTGATCGCCACCGTGGGCGTTGTAGTCCAGACCTTGCAGGTAGTCCACCATCTGCGGGCCGGTGAGTTCGACCGTCACCATCCCGCCGGGCAACTCGGTGACCTTCTTTGGCTCCGGGACCCGCTTGACGTTATTACGCGTGTTCGTCCTCTCCCACAGATCCTGTGTCATGTGCAGTTTGAACGCCGGAACGCTGGCCGCCTTCCGTTCCCGCTCCCCCTGCTCGGGCGGCGAATTCGTCACGCACCCAGACGTGAAGACCACCAAAAGCACCGCCACCAGGATCCCGACCACAGACCTACCCCGGGCCGTTCTGCTACCAGACATTCCCCGCGTCCCCTCTGCTCTTCGGGCAGACCCCGCCTGCCGCCATATCCAGTGTACGGAGAAATAGTGACGATTCAGGCGAAAATAACTGCCGCAGAGAGGATTTCACCGGCCTTGGGCACCGGCCCCGAATCAGCGCCCCGGCTCACCGGCCAGGCTCGGCCCAAAGAGTCGAGCGCACCGGGGTGCCCCAGCGGTGTCGAGAGCGAGTAGGCGCCGGCGGCGCTGTCGTCTACGGACTCGATCAGGGCCCGCGTCGGGGACGACCTCACGCACGACGAAGCGGGCCGCACCGATCTCGCCGGCGCGGCCACCGACTCGGACCGCGGCATGTGTCGGGCAGCGCCAGCGGCTCGATGGTGGTCGCGTCGCGCTCGGCGCGCAGGCGGGCGACGATCTTGCCGACCGTGCCGTGGTGCACTCCGGCGAGCGAGGTGATCTCGCGGTAGGACAGACCTCGTGGTGTAGCTGTCAGATCTCGGCGACGCGGCCCGTGGAACCTCCAGCTGGCCGGTGAGGCCGGGGATGGGGTGGCCGTGACCGTGGCCGGGTTGGTAACTTGAACGGCGTTCAGGTCGCCGTGTGCGGCCGGCGTCCCCGATCGGAGGATCACCGTGGCCCCTGCCCGCGCGGCGCAGATCTCGGCGCTCGACGCCCAACACGTGTGGCATCCCTACGGCGGTTTCCCGGCTACCACCGAACCCCTCGTCGTGGAGTCCGCGGCGGGTACCCGGCTCACTCTTGCCGACGGCCGGGAACTGGTCGACGGGATGAGTTCCTGGTGGGCCGCGGTGCACGGTTACCGGCATCCGGTGCTGGACGCGGCGCTGGCCGAACAAGCGCGGCGAATGAGTCATGTCATGTTCGGCGGGCTCACCCACGAGCCCGCGGTCCGGCTGTGCGAACTGCTGGTGCGGCATACGCCGGCCGGCCTGGAGAAGGTGTTCCTCTGCGATTCCGGGTCGGTATCGCTCGAGGTCGCGGTCAAGATGTGCCTGCAGTACTGGCGGGCGGTGGGGCAGCCGGGCAAACGCCGTCTGCTCACCTGGCGGGGCGGCTACCACGGCGACACTTTCACTCCGATGAGCGTGTGTGATCCCGTGGGCGGGATGCACACGCTGTGGACTGATGTGCTCGCCGAACAGATCTTCGTCTCCGCCCCGCCCCGCGAGTACCGCCCGGACTACGTACGTGAGCTCGCGGAGGCGTTCGACCGGCACGCCGCCGGGCTCGCGGCGGTCGTGGTGGAACCGGTGGTGCAGGGCGCCGGCGGGATGCGCTGGCACGACCCCCGCTATCTGGCGGATCTGCGCCGGCTGTGCGACGAGCACGGGGTACTGCTGATCTTCGACGAGATCGCCACCGGATTCGGTCGCACCGGGACGTTGTTCGCGGCGGAACAGGCCGGTGTCGCACCGGATGTCATGTGCGTGGGCAAGGCGCTCACCGGTGGCTACCTGACGCTCGCCGCCGCGCTGTGCACCGCGGAGCTGGCCGAAACCGTGAGCGCGGCCCACGGCGGGCTCATGCACGGGCCGACGTTCATGGGCAACCCGCTGGCCTGCGCGGTCGCGGCGGCCTCGATCGAACTACTGGTGTCGCGCGACTGGCGCGGTGAGGTCGCGCGGCTCGAATCCGGGCTGCGTACGGGGCTCGCGCCGGCCCGGGATCTACCGGGGGTGATCGACGTGCGAGTCCTGGGCGGAATCGGCGTGATCCAGCTCGACCGCCCGGTGGATATGCGCGCGGCCACGGACGCGGCGGTCGCCGCCGGCGCCTGGCTGCGCCCGTTCCGCGATCTCGTCTACGCGATGCCCCCGTTCATCACCGGGCCGGAGGATCTGGCGACCATCACCCGCGCGATGGTTGCGGCGGCGCGGGCGGGCCGCGCTCCAACCACACAGCCCGGAGCGGAGGCCCCCTGTCGGCCGGCGGCACCGTGAACCGACACCGGACACGGTGGCGTGGGACGGTTCCCCGGTTCTGTGAATCGGACGCGGGCTAGGCGGGTGGTGCGCCGATAGCGCCTCGGTCCTGTCTGTGAGGCCGGCTCTGAGTGCCGATCGGTGGCGTGGCCCGGGCGCCCGGTCCGGCGACCCAACCGGTGGGCCGACGCGAGCGTGCCTCCGATGAAGTACTGCCTGTCGCGCCGGCCGCCACTGCGCATCCGGAGGGGAGTTGCGCAGTGGCGGCCGGAAGCTGGGACGAGCGTGGGTCGTGCCCGGATCAGGTCCGGGGGCTGTCCGCTTCGGTGCCCGGCGGTCGCGTACCGGTCTCCGCGAACGCGCGGGCGTAGCGGGTGCCCGCGACCAGCAGCAGGATTCCGACCACCAGGAACGCCGCGACCCGGATCAACCCGTCCAGTGTGGCCAGGTCGAACAGGAACAGTTTCGCGAGGGCCGCGGCACTGACCAGCAGCCCGGACCCCAGGGCCACCTTCGCCGTGGTGGATGTCGCGGCGCCCAGGTTGCGCAGGCCGTACTGCAAGGCGGCCAGCGCCCCGGCCATCCACACGATCGTGGCGATGCTGTGCCCGATCACGAAGCCGTCCGCGGCGCCGGAGGCGACGCCGAACGACACCGTCGCCGTGGTCACCAGGTAGAGCGCCACCGCGCTGCCGCAGGTCCACAGCAGCGTTGTCCCCGATTCGTCGATGGATGAACCGAACACCCGCCGCAGCGACCACAATCCGACAGTGACCAGGCCCAGTCCGGCGATCGCCGCGGTCGCGGTGACGATCGAGAGGCCCTCGGTGGCGCGGAGCCGGGAGGCCAGTGTTTCCGGGTCGGCCGCCGCGAGGAAGGTGAGACCGCCCAACACCGCGTACGCGATCCCCAGGAACGCGGCACCCCGGTTGCGGGCCTGTCCCGCGACCCCCAGATAGCAGGCGCCGACCAGGAACAGCGCGAGCGGCAGCGTATCGCCCGTGGTGACATCCCAGCACGTTTCCAGCAGTGCGAACGACCCTCCGACCGCCGCGACCATCGCGGTGTGTCCCGGGATCCGGGCGGTCTCGCGGACCGCCGGCAGCAGTGTCGTCGCGGCCACCCCCAGCAAGACGACCGCGTAGACCGCGGTGATCACCGTGGTGGCCGGCTGTTCGAAAAGCGCGGGCGCGGCCAGCAGGGGAGTGATGGTCAAGGCGAACGTCAGGCTCGCGACCAGATCGCCCGGCCGGGCCCGCACGATCACCAGCGTGCCCACCAGCCCGATCGCGGCCACCGCCACCGCCGCCGCGAGCAGCAGCACCGGGCGGTGGTCGTCGGGCCGGTCGAGCACGAACCCGACAATGGTCAGCTGGGTGGCCGCGACCGCCGGTGCCGTACGGACCAGATGCAGGAACGGCCAATCGAGCCGGTATTGCACCGGCACACAGGCCATCTGCAGCACGATCAGGAACGCGAGCAGCGTGAGCTCGGTGGTGACGAACGGCGCGAGCGCCGCCGCCCCCGCCACCACCAGCACCGCCAGCGGCTGCGCGCGCCACTGCACGGCCAGCCCGACCCCCGCCGCCGCGACCCCGAGCGCCACGGCGAATCCGGGCACCGGATGCAGCCAGTCGTAGATCGCGGTCACCGCGATCACGTCCAGGTAGGCCCCGGCGAACCCGGTTGCCGCGAGCGCGATACCGCCTACCCGCCCGCCGGCGCGGTGATACACGCGCATCCCGGCCCCCACGAGAACGGCGGAGAACACCGCACCCGAGACCACTCGCGGGACCGGCCCGAAAACCCCGGCCTGCGCCGCGAGGACCAGCAGCATCACGACACCGATGAGCGTGACCCCCACCCCGGCGACCGCGAGCACCCGGCTGATCACACCTTCCCGCTGCCACCACGGAATCCGCGGAGGTACGGGACCGGGCGCCCCCATCGGCACGGGGCCCGGATATCCGGGTGCCGGATATCCGGCACCCGGATACCGTTGTCCTGCCTGCGGAGAGCGGGCGGTCGTCCGTGCCCGGCCGGGCGGTGGCGGAGGCACGCCCCACGGCATCTGCCCTGGTGCGGGTGGGGCATTCCATACCTGTCCGGTCGGAGCCTGTGCGCCGTGCGGCGTAGGTACGGAAGCTTCCTGGGCCGCGGTGAGGCCCTGAGCCGGCGAGGCATGCCGGGGCGTCTGCCCGGCGTCCGGAGCGCCCGGTTCGGCCGGTACGTGGTCGGCCCGGGGCGAGTCCGGCCGACCCGGCTCACCGGATTCTGCTGCGGCTGCGCCGCAAGCAGGCAAATCATCCCGCGGCGGGGCGGAATCACCGGGACCCGGGGGGGGGGGGGGGGGGGGGGGGGGGGGGGGGGGGGGGGGCCGCGCGAAACCCCGGCCGAGGCCGGGCGATCCGCGCCGGGCGGCCACCGCGGACTGCGCCGGCGGCCGGCCGGTCCGGTGGCGGGCGCGGCCGTACTGCGTGGTGCCGGGGAGCCGCTGGCGCCGGGCGAC